>CAJWCT010000008.1 GCA_913031385.1 uncultured Flavobacteriales bacterium
ATAACTACTTGTTTATTGTTATCAACTGCTTTAAATGCAGCTCTTATGGCAATCTCTGTTTTCCCAAAACCAACATCTCCACACACCAATCTGTCCATTGGCTGGTCACTTTCCATATCAGACTTAATTTCCCTAGTTACTTTTATTTGATCATCAGTATCTTCATAAATAAAAGAAGCTTCCAATTCAGTTTGTAAAAAAGTATCCGTAGAATATCTAAACCCCTTCCTTCTTTTTCTTTCAGCATATAATTTAATTAAATCGTAAGCAATTTTTTTTACCCTTGACTTAGTCTTTTGTTTTAATAACGCCCATGCCTTACTACCTAATTTATATATTCTTGGAGACTTTCCTTCTTTACCATTATATTTTGATATCTTATATAAGGAATGGATACTTAAATATAAAACATCCCTTTCACCATAAATTAATTTAATAGCTTCTTGTATTTTTCCGTCAACTTCTATTTTTTGTAATCCTCCAAAGATTCCTATTCCGTGATCAATATGAGTAATATAATCACCTTTGCTTAACTTATTAATTTGTTTTAGGCTTATTGCTCTTTTATTGAAATACCTTCTTTTAAATCTAAACTTATGATACCTTTCAAAAATTTGATGATCCGTATAACATGCTAATCTATTTTCATTATCGATAAATCCTGATGAAATCGGCATGATTAAGGTATTATAATTTACATCCAATTCTAAGTCATTGAAAATTTCATTTAATCTCATCTCCTGCTGCTTGCTTGTGCAACATATATAGTTAGTATATCCTTTGCTACTATTTATGTTTAGATTATCAATTAATATTTTAAAACTTCTATTAAAAGATGGCTGAGGGATAAAAGAAAATTCAATCTGATCTTTAGATTTAAGCTTTATAGAATCAAATTCAATTAACCTAAATTTATTGATAGAATCTAAAATATCATCAGAACTAGAATATAAAATATCAGGAGGCAAAATATTATCCTTATCTGTTATAGAGTCAAAATTTTGTATAGAAAGTTGAAAATTAGTATTAATACTAGATAATAATAATTCTACATTCTTTGTAAATATTATTGTGCTATCCTGTAATATGTTAATAATATTATCCCTGCCTTGTATATTATAACTTGATTGAATATTAGAAGTAATTTTAATAGATGAATGATTTGATTCAGATAGTTGCGTGTTAGTGTCAAACGTCCTAATTCTACTAATTTCATCTCCAAAAAATTCAATTCTGTATGGCCTTTCATTAGAAAAAGAAAACACATCTACTATACCGCCTCTAACAGAAAAATCGCCAGGTTGTGAAACAAAGTCTTCCTTTCTGAAGTTTAATTCAAATAGTTTCGAATTAATATAATCAAGAGAAATATGTTGTTTTAAATTAATCTCTAGGGTAAGTTTATTTAATTCATTAGCTAGTAGAATTTTTTCAGTAATAGCATCATTATAGGTAATTATTATGCTCCCCTCAGATTCATTCGTATACAAATAGTTTAAAACCTCAGTTCTCTGCAGTAAATTATAGGTGCTAATATTATAATCATTATATGGTTCTCTTCCTACACTAGGAAAAAATAAAATATTTAAATTTTCATCTATAGTTTCTACATCATTTAAAAAATATGTTGCCTCTTCCTTATCAGAAAAAATTAAAAAAATTGATCTTTTAAGATTTTTAAATATTGAATAAACTATAAAAGCAAATGAAGAGCCTGCTGTACCTCTAATTGATAATTTTTTTTCATTTTGGGCAATAGAATTCCCTAGTTTTTGCACTTGCAAAGACTCTGAAAAAATTTTAGTGATAGGATTTTTTATCAATCAAAAAATTTCAGCAAATATATATAAGTAGAATGTATTATTAGATTTTATTTGCTATTTTTTATAAAGGTTTGAAGTTGGTTTATCATTTTTTCACTTCCACAATAAAATGGTATGCGCTGATGCAAAGCTTCTGGCTGAATATCTAATATGTTTTCTTCTCCATCTATAGCTAAGCCTCCAGCTTGCTCACAAATAAATGATATTGGATTGCATTCATAAAGTAATCTTAGTTTCCCTTTTGGGTTTTTTGAAGTATTTGGATACATAAATATACCTCCCTTAATCAAATTCCTATGAAAATCTGAAACAAGTGAGCCAATATATCTAGAAGTATACGGCCTGTCATCTTCCTCCATTTGACAAAATTTCAAATATTTCTTTACATAATCTGGAAACTGCAAATAATTCCCCTCATTAATAGAATAAATAGATCCTTTTTTTGGAAATTTTAAATTAGCATGTGAATGATAAAATGAACCTATAGCTGGATTTAGTGTAAATCCATTTACCCCATCTCCAGTAGTATATACAAGCATTGTTGATGTTCCATATATAATATAACCTGCTGCAACCTGGTTTCTTCCTTTTTGTAAAAAATCATCCATTGAAACATTATTGCCAATTTCACTAATTCTTCTATAAACTGAAAAAATTGTACCAACAGATACATTCACATCAATATTTGATGATCCATCTAATGGATCTATTAGAACTACATAGCTATTCTGATTATTTTTATCAATGCTATTAACTGAAATAAAACTTTCATCCTCCTCGCTAGCAAGACCACATATAATATTCCTATTGACTAGTGTATTTCTAAATTTATTATTAGCATAGACATCAAGTTTTTGTTGTTTTTCCTCTTGGACATTAATTTTTCCGGTTTCACCAATAATATCAACAAGACCAGCCTTATTAACTTCATGATTTACCACTTTAGCTGCTAGTCTAATAGAATTTATTAATCTAGATAATTCGCCAGAAGAGTATTTAAACGAACTTTGATTATTTATTATAAATTCACCTAATGTCTGATTTTTATTTTGCATTGGACAACTAAAAATACTATTTAATTTATTTAGAAAAAAATTATATAATTTAGATATTTAAAATTAATTATGGATATAACTATACGTAAAGCAAAAAAAGAAGATATGAGTCGTGTCCATGAATTGATTATGGAACTTGCTGTGTATGAGAAATTACCACAAGAGGTTGAAGTAAATCCGAGCGATTTAGTTAATGATGGATTTGGAGAAAAGCCATTGTTTCATTGTTTTGTAGCAGAAGTAAATTCAACAGTAGAAGGTATGGCTATTATTTACAATAGATATTCAACATGGAAAGGGAAAACTGTTCATCTTGAAGATTTAATAGTAACTAAAAATATGAGGAATAAAGGAATTGGCGCTTTATTACTTGATAAAGTAATTTTATTTGGAAAAGAAATGAGTGTAAAAAGAATTTCTTGGGAGGTTATTGATTGGAATAAAAAAGCTATTAAATTTTATGAAAGAAAAGGAGCTAAATTAATTAGTGATTGGAGTATAATTCATCTAAATAAAGAAGCTATTAAAAATTATCATTAGCAAAATTTAAACAAAACTCTTTTATTTGATCCCTTACTAAAATAAATTTATTTCTACTTTCTTCTTCAGATAAATCAAATTTTGAAGGATCGATAAAGTTCTTATGAATTCTTAGGGTATTCATATTAGGGATAAATGGACACTTCTCATGAGCATGATTGCATACAGTTATGATAAAGTCAAAATTAATAGACAGATATTCTTGTGCATTATTTGATGAATTCGTGCTAATATCTATACCATCATCTATCATTACCTCAATTGCAATTGGATTAAGTCCATGAACTTCTATTCCAGCGCTATATATATTAGCCTTTCCCTTGCAATAAGAATTAAGATAGCCATGGGCAATTTGACTTCTACATGAATTACCAGTACATAGTACTAATATGTTTTTCATTGGATAGTAAAATTAAACTAAAATTGAAGTATAAGTTTAGCTATTAAAAAGTAAATTAATATTCCGAAAATATCATTACTTGTTGTAATAAATGGTCCAGTTGCTATTGCGGGATCTATTCCTCTTTTATTTAAGAATAAAGGAATAAATGTACCTACAATTCCTGCCACAATTATTACTGCTACCAAAGATAAAGATATAGCAAGAGCAACATCTATTTCATTACGCCAAAAGTAAATGAAACCAAATAAAAAAACTGCTAAAATTATTCCATTCAAGATTGATAATAAAGTTTCCTTAAATAGCCTGTTATTAATACTATCCTTTATGTCATTATTTGCTAATCCTTGCACTATAATTGCACTTGATTGAACTCCTACATTACCTGCCATTGCGGCAATTAATGGAGTAAAGTAGAATAATATTTTGTACTGCAGTAAAACCTCTTCAAAACCGCCCATAACAGCTGCGGCACCAATACCGCCTAACAATCCTAAAAATAACCATGGAAGTCTTGCCCATGAAAGTTTATAAATTGAGTCATCTACATCTACATCCTGAGTAATACCGGCAGCTAATTGGTAATCTTTTTCAGCCTCCTCCTTAATTAAGTCAACTATATCATCAATTGTAATTCTGCCTAATAACTTTTTTTTGTCGTCAACCACTGGAATTGCCCCCAAATCATATTTTTGCATAATACTAGCAACATGTTCTGCTGTATCATTTACATTTACAAAATCAACTTTAGAAATATAAATTGACTTAATATTTGATTTTGGGTTTGCAACTAATAAGTCTTTTAATGAAAGCCTCCCTAATAACATATCATTATTATCAACTACATATACAGAATGTACTCTGGTGACTTCAGATGCCTGTAGCCTCATTTCTTTAATACATCTTGTGACAGGCCAATTTTCATTAACCTTAATTAACTCTTTTGCCATTAACCCCCCAGCTGAATCATCATCATATTTAAGTAATTCTTTTATATCAGCTTTATGGTCTTTATCCTCAATCTTTGAGATTACCTTTTTTTGTCTCTCTTCAGGTAATTCTGCAATTATATCTGTTGCATCATCAGTGTCTAATTCCTCAACCTCCTCTGCAATTTCTTTAGTAGATAAATTTTTGAGAATTTTTTCTCTATAATCATCATCTAACTCCATTAAAATATCAGATGTTTCTTCACTATCTAATAGCTTAATAATATATGTGGCTTGATCAAAGTGGAGCTCCTCTAATATCTCAGCTACATCAGCATGATGTAGTTCGTCAAATTTATTGCGTAATTTTTTCTCATCATTATTATCAACAAGATTAATTATCTCATTAATTAACTGATCAGTCATCTGGAATTTTTTATTTTGATCTTTTTTCCCCAAGAATTAAATTTTTAGTGTCAGAATCAATTAAATTAGTCAGTACAACAAAATTTTCAATAGATAATTGTTCTGGACGTAGGTCAAAGATACTATCTTCTCTTAAATTATCACTTAAATTGAAAACTTTTAAGCTATTTCTTAAAGTTTTTCTTCGATGGTTAAAAGCAGTTTTTACTATCTTGAAAAAAGAAATTTCATCACAGGCTAACTTATAGTGCTTCTTTCTAATAAATTGAACAACTGCAGAGCTTACTTTCGGTTTGGGATAAAAAACATTAGGGGATACAGTAAAAAGATAATTAGTAGAATAAAAAGCCTTAGAGTATACTGAAAGTATTCCATATTTTTTACTTCCAAAATCTTCACAAATTCTTTCGGCAACTTCCTTTTGAAACATTCCGCAAAATTCTGGAATAATCTCTCTTGATTCTAAAATTTTAAAAACTATTTGAGAAGAAATATTATATGGGAAATTCCCAATTATAGCATAAGGCTTCCCATTAAACACATTACATAAATTAATTTTTAAAAAATCTTCATTTATAATATTATTCCTTAAAGGAATTAAATTTTGATTTAAGTATTCAACAGATTCATTATCAATTTCAACTACTTTTAAATTTATCTTTTTCTTAATTAATTCCCTTGTTAATATCCCAGTTCCTGGGCCAATTTCTAGTAAATTATTATATCCTTTATATGAAATAGAGTCAACAATTCTGGCTGCTATATTCTTGTCATTTAGGAAATGTTGACCAAGACTTTTTTTAGGCTTAACATTTCGCATCGTATAAGATTAATTTATGATTGAAAAACCAGTATATGGAATCAATACTTCTGGTATTACTATACCTTTTTCAGTTTGAAAATTTTCTATTATAGCAGCAAATATTCTTGGTAAAGCTAAGGCACTTCCATTAAGAGTATGTGCAAGGTCAATATTGCCCTCAGAATCTCGATATCTTAATTTAAGCCTATTAGATTGATAAGATTCAAAATTTGATACAGAAGAAACTTCAAGCCACTTCTTTTGTGCTGCAGAATATACTTCAAAATCATATGTAAATGCGGATGCAAATCCTAAATCAGATCCACATAATTTAAGTATTCTATAAGGTAGCCCAAGTTTATCAATTATAAATTTCACGTGTTCAACCATTTCCTCTAATGCGTGGTAAGATTTTTCAGGATGTTCAACTCTAAGAATTTCAACTTTATCAAACTGATGTAATCTGTTTAAACCTCTAACATGAGCTCCATAACTGCCAGCTTCTCTTCTAAAACATGGACTAAATGCAGTTATAGACTTTGGAAGTTCATTTTCATTTAAAATCACATCCTTAAATATATTAGTTGCAGGAACCTCAGCAGTTGGAATAAGATATAGATTGTCCTTCTCAATGTGATACATCTGACCTTCCTTATCAGGAAGCTGACCAGTTCCAATTCCAGAATCTTCATTAACTAAATACGGAATTTGAACTTCATTATAACCAGCATCTACATTCATATCAAGGAAAAATGTAATCAAGGAACGCTGCAATTTTGCTCCCATTCCTTTATAGACTGGGAATCCAGAACCTGTAATTTTATTTCCAAGCTCAAAATCAATTATATCATATTTCTTTGCTAAATCCCAGTGTGGAAGCGCAGCTGAGTTTAACTTAGGTAAATCTCCACTGCTGTAAACTTGCATATTATCCTCCTCACCTTTCCCGTCTGGGACAGCCTGATTTGGAATATTAGGAATCTTATATAAAAGATCTAGTATTTTGTCTTTAATGGAATTTAATTCAGAATTTAATCCCTTTGTAGTTTCCTTAAATTTTGCTGTTTGTTCTTTTATTTTATCGGCCCGATCCTTATTTCCAGACTTAATTAATTTACCAATCTCCTTGGATAATTTATTAGATTCGGAAAAAATATTTTCAAGTTCTAATTGGATTTTTTTTCTCTGTGAATTAAAATCTTCTAACTCACCAATAATTTTAGTTGCATCGAAGTTTCTTTTTGATAAAGCATTAATTACTTGCTTTTTATTCTCAATTATGTAAGATACTTTTAGCATTTTATATAAATTTAGTTAAATCTAAATTAATAATTAAAGTCTATTTTATTTCAATTTCGTTTTCCTCTAAATATTTAAACGTGAAATCTCTATCTAATTCTAGTTGTTCTCTAAGTAATTCTGGAGAATTAAACTTTTTCTCATCCCTAATTCTCTTGATTAATTTAATTGTAATATTCTTATCATAAATATCATAATCAAGGTCAAAAAAATGAATTTCAATGGATTGATTTTTGTCAGTAAAAGTTGGGTTTTTTCCAATATTCATCATCCCATAATATGTTTCAGAATCTATACTAGAAGCTACAATATAAACACCATTATTAGGTATCAATTTGTACTCACCCTTTATTTTGACATTTGCTGTTGGGAATCCTAAGAGTTTTCCTCTCCCCATACCCTTAACAACCTTTCCAGTTAAAACAAAATATTCATTCAAATATTTATTTACATAATCTATATTGCCTTCCTTAAGCAAATCTCTAATTTTGGTAGAGCTAATCGATATATCATTTATTTTCCTAGGTAATATTTCGGTTACTTCAAAGTCATAAATTTCTCCAAATTCTCTTAGTTGAATAATATTTGCATCTCTATTTCTTCCAAAACGATGATCATATCCTACGATTAAATGTTTTGCATTTAAGGTGTTTACTAAAATATCTCTAATAAATTCTAAAGCTGTTAATCTAGAAAATTCCTTGGTAAACTCCTTAATTATAAAATAATCAATATTATATTTTTTTAATATCTCTACTTTTTCATCAATTGTATTTATAAGCTTAATATTCTTGCTGTTCTGCAAAACTATTTTTGGATGAGGGAAGAAGCTTAAAACTATTGATTTTAGTTTTTTCTTATTAGAAATTTCCTGAAGCTTACAGAGTATATCTTGATGGCCTATATGAATTCCATCAAATGTGCCAACAGTTACAACTGAACTTTCTATACTATTATATTCTTTAAAACTTTTTGTTATCAATTTATCTAATAACTATTTTTTTGAATTATAACTATTCATTGTAGAGTCAATTCCATTCATTACAAAAGAAATAATAACTTCACATATTTTTGGAAAAATTGAAAATAATTCTCTATGTTCATCTTCATTTAATTTGCCTAAAACAAAATCAATTTGATTAAAATTTTTATAATCACTTAAAATGCCTATTCTAAGTCTATTATATACTGTGGTGTTTAATGTATTTTCTATATCCAAAAGACCGTTATGTCCTCCACAATTGCCATTTGATCTTATCCTAAAATTACATAATGGTAAATTTAGGTCATCACTAATGACTAGCAAGTTTTCAATCTCAATTTTTTCTTTGGAAAGCCAATATTTAACAGCTATTCCGCTTAAATTCATATATGTATTTGGTTTTAGTAAAATAAATGATCTGCCTTTAGATTTAAATTTACAAATGCATCCATACTTTACATCCTCAAAAGAAAGATCATTGCTTTCTGCAAAATAATTTAGTGCCATGAAACCTATATTATGTCTTGTTTCAAAATACTGATCACCAACATTTCCTAAACCAACAATTAAATATTTTTTCATTAATAAATTTTAATAATTAAGATATAGAATTAACACAAAAATAAAAAAGCATTCTGAGAAAATACAGAATGCTTTATTATTATTGAACAATATATATTTTACTTTTTTGAATCTTTAGTTGGTTTAGAGTCCCCATCAGGTTTAGAATCTCCAACTGATTTTTTACCATCATCTGATGATTTTCCATCCTTTGGCTTATCATCATCTGTTGATTTTCCATCCTTTGGCTTATCATCATCTGTTGATTCTCCAGACTCTTCTCCTTCAGTTTCTTCATCTTCTTCAACTTCTTCAACTTCTTCAACTATTAAAGCTCTTGGAGTTCTAACTTGACATACAACAGTATTATCAGGATGTAAAAAAGTATAAGATTCACTCTCTAACTCTGTTACATAAACTCTGTCTCCTATATCAAGATCAGTAATATCAATTTCTATATAGTCTGGAAGATTTGTAGGTAAAGCCTTAATTCTTAATTTTCTCTTATTTCTCTGTAAATTTCCACCCAATTTTACCCCAATAGAATTCCCAACTAATCTAACAGGAATATCCACTGCTATTTCCTTATCATCAAACAAGTGATAAAAATCAATATGAAGTATTTTATCTGTTACTGGGTGAAATTGAATATCCTGCAAAACTGCAGAATATGTCTTTTTATCGTCAAAAGCAATCACAACTGTATGCGCATTTGATGTATAAATCAGTTTAGAGAATGCCAATTCTGGTGCTGAGAAATGCATTGGCCCATCTCCTCCGTATAACACGCAAGGAATCTGTCCAGCATTACGTAGAGCTTTTGAAGCTGATTTCCCCACGCTTTCTCTTTTAGATCCGTTGATTGTAATCGATTTCATTTTATTATTATTACATTATAAATTTTGAACTTATTGACTCGTTGTTATGTACATTATGCATAACATCAGCAAATAAATCGGCGCAAGATAACACTTTAATTTTAGAATTTGATTTAATTTTTGGAACAGTATCCGTTACAATCAATTCCAAAAGTCTTGATTTTTCTATTTTCTCATATGCATTGGCTGATAATAGAGCATGAGTACATACGGCTCTTACACTTTTTGCTCCCCTTTCAGTAATCAAATCTCCCGCCTTTGCTAATGTACCTGCAGTGTCAACCATGTCATCTATTAATACTACATTTTTACCAATAACATCACCAATTAATTCCATATGTGAGATAACATTTGCTTTTTTTCTTTGCTTATAACATACAACAACATCACTATTCAAAGCCTTAGCATAAGCATAAGCCCTTTTAGATCCTCCCATATCAGGAGAAGCAATACATAAATTATCTAACTTTAGATTCTCAATGTATGGCATGAATATAGTAGATGCATACAAGTGATCTACGGGAATCTGAAAAAATCCTTGTATTTGATCAGCATGTAAATCCATAGTCATTACCCTAGTAGCTCCAGCAGATTCTATCATTCCTGCAATCATTTTTGCAGCAATAGGAACCCTAGGTTTATCTTTTCTATCTTGCCTTGCCCATCCAAAATAAGGAATTACTGCAGTAATATGCCTAGCAGAAGCACGTTTAGCTGCATCAACCATTAATAGAAGTTCCATTAAATTTTCACTTGAAGGGTTAGTAGACCCAATAATAAAAATTCTAGTCCCACGAATGGATTCTTCATATGATGGCTGAAATTCACCATCACTATATTTTGAGATAATTATGTTTCCTAATTTAGTTCCAAAAGATTTTGTTATTTTTTCTGCTAAAACTCTACTATTTGTACAGGCAAAAATCTTTGGTTGAATATTTTTAGTTCCCATCGTATCTATCTGTTAATTAATAATTTATACAGCCTATTATTAATAGGGACTGCAAAAATAGAAATTTATTTCTGATGAAAAGAATTAATAATGAATATTTTTTTTACTTTAGTTTTCAATAGCTCAAGTGGCGGAATTGGTAGACGCGCTGGATTCAAAATCCAGTTCTTTTTAAGAGTGTGGGTTCGATTCCCACCTTGAGTACAAATCAGATTAAAACGATACTAAAAATTCCCAATATAATTAAAGCTCTCATAATATTGTGAATAATTAAATAGTCCTTTTTTGTTCTAGATTTCCAAAGAATAAATAAAACATAAGCTAAAATAAATAGACATAAATAATAGTAGTAGAACATTAAGCCAATATCAAAATTAAGTATCAAATTAATTACATTTATGTGGCTAATCAAGATAATTGTGCTAATAACAACTTTAGCAAATTTTTCCCCATAAACCACAGCAATTGTTTTATAGTTTAATGTAAAATCTCCTTTTAAATTCTCTAAATCCTTAATAATGTCTTTAGCCAGAATAATAAAGAATAAGAAAAGAGCATATATAATAATTATTAACTCAAAATTCTTATAGTATAGAAAGATTGCAAAAAATGGAGTAATAGTTAGTACTGCAGAAAAAATATTTCCTACAATTAATATTTTTTTTAGTTTATGCGAGTAGAACCATAAAGCCAATATATAGACTAAGAAAAAAATGACTGCTCTAATTGAAATTAAAAATGAAAGACAAATGCATAATAAATTTAAAGAAAAATATAGAGTTAGTTTTGTTCTTTTTCTTATAGTTTTATCAATACTAGAACGAATTGGCCTATTTATCATGTCCTTTTCATAATCATAAAAATTATTAATTATATAACCTGATGCAATTGCAATAGAAGAACATAAAATAATTGCAAATAAATATGGATCTAATATAATATCAAGAGTATTCTCTTTATGACCTAGAATAAAAATTGAAGTTAAATACTGAGCAATAACTATTGCTAGAATATTATATGCTCTTATAACTGAGAATAAACTAAAGAACTTGACAATTATTGATTTCAAATTTTAAAGAAACTTAAACAGTAATTAAAAATAGTATACAACTTCTAGCTTGTGATCTATTAATTGTTTTCTTGCTGCCTCGAAATTTTCTGTAAATCCTAATATATATCCTCCTCCTCCAGAGCCGCACAATTTTAAAAAATAAGAATCATTCTCAATTCCTTTTTTCCACAAACTATGGAGTTCTTTGGGTATCATTGGTTTAAAGTTTTTTAATACTATTCTTGATAATTTTTTGGTATTATTAAAGAGAGCGCTTAAATCCCCATTAAGAAAATTATCTACACATAGATTTGTGTGTTTAATAAATTTCTCATTCATGATTTTTCTAAAACCATCTTTTTTCATTTTCTCCATAAAAATATTAACCATTGGTGCAGTTGAGCTAATCTTTCCACTATCCATTAAAAAAACGGCTCCATTTCCAATACTTTTTTGTGAGGGTATTCCTGTAACTTTTATGTCTTTTTTAGAATTAATTAAAATTGGTATGCTTAGATAACTGTTAAGTGGATCTAAACCAGATGATTTTCCATGAAAATAAGATTCCATTATAGAAAAAATATTTTTAAGGTTGATTAATTTTTCTCTAGTTAAATTTTCTAATACAGTTGTTTTTTTAAATGCATATTTATCATAGACAGCAGCTACTAAGGCCCCGCTACTTCCAATACCGTATCCTTCAGGAATAGACGAGTTAAAGTATAATCCTTTATCAATATCGGAACTAAACTTATCTAAGTCTAATTTTATTTTTGATGATTTTAAATATTTTAAAAACCCTCTAAGAATTTCATTAGAAGCCTTAGATATAGAATTTATCTTATTTGGGATTTTTAAGGCCCCTTTATAAAAATTATAAGGAATAGATAAACCTTTGGAATCTTCAATAATTCCATATTCACCAAAAAGTAAAATTTTAGAGTAAAATAATGGACCATTCATATAACAAATATATTACAAAATTACAATTGTACCGCTCCTTTGCCTACTTTATCTGATATAAATGAATAGTTTTTACAGTATTCTTTTAATTCACTTTCTATAAACAATTCAACCTTCTTTTCTCCTTCTTTCGGATATAATACATGAACATTTGCTCCAGCATCCAGAGTAAAACAGATGGGAATCTTAGTGGTTTCTCTATAACTTTTTATACTATTTATAATCTTCAAAGTATTGGGTTTTATTAATACATATGATGGATTACTTGTCATCATCAATGCATGAAGCATCATTGCCTCTTCTTCTATTAAGCTTGTAAAAGAATGAAGATTGCCATTTTTTAATATTGATTTTAATCTAATTACATTCTTTTGAGCAATCTTATATCTCTTATCAGCATAAATATGATTTTTCATTAATGTATGACCATCAGAACTAGAGACTTGTTTTGCCTCAGTATCAACCAACAGAATAGTATCATTATAATCTAAAAAATCCTTAAAAATTTCATATGGATATTTAATAGAATATAAATCTGTACTTTGTTCTACATCTGCGTGTTTTCCCCATAAGTTAATTCCCCCTAATATACTTCTACATGCACTTCCTGAACCAATTCTAGAGAGAAAGGAAGCTTTTTTATAAAAATATTCTTCCTTCATAGTTGAATTAAGATCTTTTTCCAGGGACATTATACATAAAGCCAATGCACTCATTCCACTAGCTGAAGATGCAATTCCACTACTATGCGGAAAAGTATTTGCAGTATTAATTTTAAAACTATATCCTTTTAAGTAACTACAGTATTTTAAAATGTTTCTAAAGAAAAGATCTATTTTAGGTTTAAATTCGTCAATTTTCTTATCCTTATAATAAACATCAAATAATATATTATTATCAGCCTTGCTTTTTTTATTCAATTCTAGGGTAGTAATTGTTCTTGAATTACTTAAAGTAAAACTAATAGATGTATTTTTTGGGGTCTGATTCTTATTTTTACCCCAATACTTTATTAAAGCAATATTACTTGGTGATGACCATGTATAAGAGCTAGTATCAGGCAAATTAGTAAAGTTATTAGCTATAAAATTCTCTTCAGACATAAAATAATATTGGAAGATTGTCGTGCGGGCGGAGAGACTCGAACTCTCACACCTTGCGGCACTAGATCCTAAGTCTAGCGTGTCTACCAATTCCACCACGCCCGCAAATTGATGTGCTAATATAAACAATACTTTCAATATTTAGATTATTGGTAAGATTAAAAGTATTCTCTGTTTTTGTATTTTTACTATATGGGTACAAAAGCTAATTCTAATTTTAATTTTTCCTTTAAAGAAATTCAAAAATTAGTTAATATTAATTATGGGTTTACATGTACTTTGAAAAAATTAGATGGTGAGAAAGACTTCAACTATAGGCTTATAACAAAAAAGGGAGAGACATATTATCTAAAAATATATCCTAAGAATACCGATTTAAATTTTATTATATTTCAAACTAAGTTATTAAATCATTTATCTAAAAAAACAGGATTAAAAACCCCGAAAAATTTATTGTCTAAAAGTGGCTCTAACTATTCTGTCTTTAGAGATAAAAAAGGCTTTATAAGATATTTCAGAATTAATTCATGGATAGAAGGCAGATTATGGTCAAAAATAAATCCTATTACCAATAATCTAAGATTTGAATTAGGCGAAGAGGCTGCCTTAATTACTAAAAAGTTGAAAAATTTTAAAAGTGATTTTGCTAATTCAGAAATGCAATGGGATATATCAAACTCATTATGGACAAAACAATATTTAAAATTTATAAAAAGAAGTAGTGAGAGAAAAATAATAAAGTCTTTTCAAAATAAGTTTGAAGAAAAATTAACAAAATTCAAAAAACTAAGAAAATCTTTTATACATAATGATGTAAATGATAATAATATAATTGTTTCTAACAGCTTATATAATCCTAAAATTAATGGAATCATTGACCTTGGAGATTCTATAAATACGCAAATAATAAATGATGTAGCCGTAACGTGTGTATATGCAATGATGAAGTGTGAAAATCCACTTGAAGCGGGAGTTAATGTTGTTAAGGGGTATAATTCGGTATTTAAATTAGAAGAAGATGAAATTGAATTCCTATACCTAGCAATAGCTATGAGGCTTATCATATCAATAACAAAATCTTCAATTAATAAAATTGAAAACAAAGAAAATGAATATCTATTAATAAGTGAAGATGAAGCAATAAAATTAATTAAAAAATGGGATACAGTTAATCAAGAGCTAGCAACATATTCTTTTAGAAATGCTTGTGGTTATACTGCTCACCCAAATGAAAACAAATTTAATAAATGGTCAAAAAATAGGGTTTTTAAAATAACTGATATTTTTCCATCAATTGAAAAGAAAAATTTCTTCAATATTGATCTTAGCGTTTCCAGCAACTGGTTAGAAAATAGGCTTATTGGTAAGAATATTGACTTGTTTGAAAACAAAATTAATTTGCTCAAAAAATTAAAAAGCAATTCAATTATTGCTGGAGGATACTTAGAACCTAGGATTTTATATAACACTAATAATTATTCAAGGCCTGGAAATAATGGGATTGAAAATAGAACAATACATCTTGGTATAGATTTTTGGTTAAATAAAAATACACCAATCCATGCCTTTATTGATGGTGTAGTAGTTGTAAAGACAAATAATAACTCTAAAAAAGGGTACGGTGGTCTAGTTATTCTAGAGCATAAAGTAAAAAATTTAAAATTTTATAGTCTTTATGGTCATCTGTGTAACATTAAAAGATTAAAAATTAAAATTGGAGATAAAATTAAGAAAGGATCTGAAATAGGTGTTATAGGAAATTATAATGAGAATGGTAACTGGGCCCCTCATCTGCACTTCCAATTAATGCTGAGTCTACTAGATTTTAAAACCGATTTTCCAGGTGTGTGTTACTACTCTGAAAAAAGTATTTGGAGCAGTATTTGTCCTGATCCGAATAAAATTTTTAAATCTAAAAATCTAAATACAAATAATCAAGATTCTAATGAAGTATTGATAAATCTAAGAAAAAAATATCTTGGAAAAAATTTAAGTCTAAGTTATAATAAACCAATAAAATTTGTTAGAGGTAAAGATCAATATTTGATTGATGATAATGGAAGAAAATATCTTGATACAGTAAATAATATTGCTCATGTTGGGCATGAAAATGAGAACGTGGTTAAAGCTGGTCAAAAACAAATGGCTATTCTAAATACAAATACTAGATATCTTCATCCTAATCTTATTAGACTTAGTGAAGAAATACTTAAGACATTTCCAAAAAAACTAAGTACAATCTATTTTGTTAATTCCGGTAGTGAAGCAAATGAATTAGCAATTAGACTAATGAAGAATTATACTGGTCAAAATGATATTATTGTATTTGAGGGGGGGTATCATGGCAGCACAAATAGTACCATTGAAATAAGCAATTATAAATACATGGGTGAAGGTGGCAAGGGTGAATCTAAGCATATACATTCAATTCCAATGCCAGATATCTTTAGGGGAAAATATACGGGATTAGAATCTTCAAAAGAGTATGTAAATGAAGTTGCTAAGAAAGTTGATAAAATTAAGTCAAAAGGAAAATCTATCGCAGGAATGATTATAGAACCTATTATTAGTTGTGGTGGCCAAATTGAACTTCCAAATAATTTTCTCAAAAACACATATCAAATTATAAAAAAGAATAAGGGATTATTAATATCAGATGAAATACAAACTGGTTTTGGAAGAGTTGGAGAAAAGTTTTGGGGATTTCAGTTGCACGATGTAATTCCAGACATAGTTACTCTTGGGAAACCTATGGGTAATGGACATCCAATTGGAGCAGTTGTCTGCACTAAAGAAATTGCCGATAAATTTAATAATGGAATGGAGTTTTTTAGTTCATTTGGTGGAAATCCTGTTTCATGTTCCATAGCTCTTTCTGTTCTAGATGAATTGAAAAAAAATAAACTTCAAAAGAATGCAGAAATTATTGGAAATTATATTAAATCTGAATTGAAAAAAGTAAGTAAAGAATTCCCCATTATATCTAATGTAAGAGGTAAAGGTTTGTTTCTAGGATTTGAACTTACATCGAATAAATTAAATCCATTGCCCGATCAAACTAGCTACCTAGTTAATAGAATGAAAGAACTTGGAATACTAATGAGCTCTGATGGAATTGATAAAAATGTAATTAAAATTAAGCCGCCCTTAGTTTTTAACAAGGATAACACAGACACCTTAATATATTTTCTTAGAAAAGTACTTAAAGAAGATCCAATGAAAGTTAAATCGTAAACTAAAATTTTCTTTCAGGATTATAAAAAGAAGTATCTATACTAGGGGGTTTTTCTGAGACAAAGTCTGAGACTAATTTACCTGTTCCAGTGCTCATACTCCAGCCGGTCATATTGTGTCCAGTAGCAATAACAATATTTGAAATTTTAGAAGACCTTCCAATATAAGGTAGTCCATCCGCTGAAATTGCTCTTAATCCAAAAGCAGCCTTACTCCTAATATCTTCATCAATTTTTAAATTAGGGTAATAAGAACATGCAGAATTTGCAATTGCATCAACTCTATTTCTTCTTATATTATTATTAATAGAGGCTATTTCTATTGTTCCAGAAAACCTGGTAAAACCGTTCATTGGAGTAACTGCACATTTTGGCTCTACAAGGATTGCAGGTAAATTTATTTTCGTTTCTTCATGAACATCCATACTATAGCCTTTCCCCGACTGTAACAATAATTTAATTCCTATTTTGTTGCATAAGTAATTAGTCCAAGGACCAGCAGCAAACACATATTCATCAAATTTCATAAGCTTACCATCAAAAAATATACCTTTTATTTTTTTACCTTCCAATACAAAATTGTCAACTAATGTATGCTTGAATATCCTTACACCTTTACTCAATAAAAATTCTTTAAGTACAGACATAAATTCACCTGGAGTTGAATGATGATCACATTTATAATATGCTCCGCCAATTGAATCAATTTCTACATTAGGTTCAAGCTTCTTTATCTCAGCTTTATTAATTAATTTTGCTTCTAGCCCATTTTCAATTGCCAGTTTAACTGCATGTTCTTCGTGAAGCATAGAATTTTCAGTCTTACAAAGCATTAAAAGTCCTTTCTTTTTGTAATGAAATTTAAAATTGTTTTCATCTTTTATTTGCTGTAATAAATCTTGACTTAAAAGAGAAAGGTTTAATATTCCTGGTATTGAATTTATGACATGCCTGTTTGTACAAGACTTATTAAATGCATAGATCCATTTAAAAAATTCTATATTAATTCTTGGTTCTATATATAATGGACTTGATGAATTAAACATCCATCTTATTCCCTGTCTTATAATACCAGGTGCTGCAAGTGGAGTAATATGGCCCGGACATAGATATCCAGCATTGATATAAGAAGCTCCAGATTCTAATGAAGACTTGTCAACTATAGTAACTTTATGACCATCTTTTATAAGATAATATGCTGAACATAATCCTATAACCCCTCCACCTATTATAGCAATATTCTTAGACATAGTTATATAACTTGAAATCCATAAGCATAAGGATCATCTTTATCAATAATAATTTTATTATAACCGTATATCCTTGCCCAACCTTTAATTTTGGGAATAATCGTCTTTTGTGAACCCATTATTGATTCCTGTTTAATTGTACCAGTAAATTTAGAGCCTATATAACTTTCATGAATAAATTCATCATTTAATTTTAGTTCACCCTTAAAGTACATTTGAGCCATTCTTGCTGATGTTCCTGTTCCACATGGAGATCTGTCAATTGCTTTATCACCATAAAAAACTGCATTTCTTGAACAAGAAGATGGATCAATTTTATTACCTATCCATAGTATGTGTGAAACATCCTTGATAGTAGAATCTATTGGATGAATAAACTTTTCTGGATATTTTAAATTAATTTTCTTTCTTATTTCTTGGGAATATCTAACTATATCACTAGCCGTATAATTTTGTATTCCTGAAAAATTTTTTTGGTAGTCAATTATAGCATAAAAATTTCCTCCATACGCAACATCAAAATTTATTTCACCTAATTCAGTTGAAATTATACTTAAATCTTCTGAGCACAAATAGCTTTCAACATTAGTAAGTTCAACCCATTTAACTTTTCCTTTTTCATATAAATAATTTATTTCTATAGTTCCTGCAGGAGTTTCAATTTTTAACACTCCATCCTTTTTTGGGTTAATAATTTTCTCTTCAATTGCTATTGTAACAGCTCCAATGGTTCCATGGCCACACATTGGTAAGCATCCTGAAGTTTCTATGAATAAGATGCTAAAATCATTTTCTGGATTATGTGGTGGATAAATCATAGCTCCACTCATCATATCATGACCCCTTGGCTCAAACATTAATCCTTTTCTAATCCAATCATAATTTTGTAAAAAGAATTGACGCTTTTCACTCATGTCTTTACCTTCAAGTATTGGCGCTCCTTCAACTACTAATCTAACAGGATTTCCACAGGTATGGGCATCAATACAAGTAAAGCTGGTTTTATTCATTCTTAGTTTTATTAATGTGTTTGTTTATTCCCTCTTATTAAAGATAAATTAGTTGCCTAGCTGTACCATATAACCTTTACTTGGATCAATTTTTCCTTTTAAAGATTCTAAATACAGTTCATGTATTTCTTTTGGGTTATTAAAATATTTTAGTTTTATATAATTCTTAATTTTCAAAATAAATTCTTTTAATAAATTGTCTGCTAATAATGTGGTTTTTTTAACTCCCATTAATTTGTATCTTCTTTCA
The DNA here is from genome assembly GCA_913031385.1 of uncultured Flavobacteriales bacterium. Taxonomy (GTDB): domain Bacteria; phylum Bacteroidota; class Bacteroidia; order Flavobacteriales; family Flavobacteriaceae. The sequence continues at coordinate 19,508 of CAJWCT010000008.1, forward strand.
GCATGACTTGGAGCAAAAAAAAAGTTTGCATTATTAATTGATTTAAAATCTGTATTAGAAGACCAATCTGCTAATCCTATTAAACAGATATGTTTTAATGAATCTCCTAAATGATCAGATAATTTTTTTAAATAGTCTGAATTACCCGCAAAATCGATAATAATTGATTTTGCAGCAATAAGATTTTTTTCTATATCGTTATAAGACAGAACCGTATCATAAAATTCCATACTTGATAAAAAATTTATGTTTTTTTCTGATGTAATAGCAATTATTTTTTTCTTGTCTTCTAATTTATTTTTAGATAACAAAAATGCCAAAGATAAAGCTGTTTTTGATGATGCACTTGTGAGAATTATCTGATCACATTCAAAAAAATTTTCATCTTTCAAGTAAAAGTAATTCAAAAACGAAGTTAAAAATAAAGGTCTTATTAAAGGATAATATTCTAATGATTCATCAGCATTTTTAATAACTTTCAGATAATGATTGTATACAAAAGGGAGTTTTTTTCTATGATTAGAATCATCTATAAAACCAAAAGAATTTACTTTTTTTGGTAGAACTTTTAAATACTTACTCATAGGAAAATAACCATAATACTTATCTCCTACAGAAATATTTTCATTGTTAGAAGAAATAACATTTGCAAAACCCCAAACTGGAACGATACCGTAAGGTTCTTTAGTTGGAAAAAAATTCCAATAACTTAACTTATCACCAGTAACTGCATATGTAATGTTGTTAGCAGTAAAAGCGTAGTTTTCAATTTCTAATATCGCTTCATTTTTCTTCGAAATTGGAGTTTTATTATCTGAAAACTTAGCTTTAAAAAGATCATACTTATTTACCAGAAAAGTTGGATTTGATTTATTCATAAATTATTAGTTATAAAACCTAATTTAACAATACAAGTAAAGCTGTTTTATTCATTCCTAGTTTTATTAATGTATTTGTTTATTCTCTCTTCTAGTATAGATAAAGTAACCGTTCCTTGTGATAAAATAATTTCATGGAAATCTCTAATATCAAATTTATTTCCAAGTTGATCCTTTGCTTTTTTTCTTAATTCACGAATTTTAATTTCACCAATTTTATAGGACAATGCTTGACCTGGCCATGAAATATATCTGTCTACTTCAGTATTTATCTCATGAAGGGATAGAGCTGTATTTTTTGACATATATTCTACTGCTTCTTCTCTTGTCCATCCCATAGCATGTATTCCAGTATCTACAACAAGACGACATGCTCTCCACATTTCATATGTAAATTTTCCAAATTGCTCATATTTAGTAGTATATATTCCCATATCATCAGCTAAAAACTCACTATACAAGCCCCAGCCCTCACCAAATGCTGATAAATATAAATTTCTTCTAAATCCTGGTATGCTGTCTCCTAATTCATTATTTAATGAACCTTGAAGATGATGGCCAGGCACTCCTTCATGAGCTGTAAGCGCCGGAATAGTATATAAAGTCCTGCTTTTAAGATCATATGTATTTACCCAATAATATCCTGGTTCAGAACTATTTTTGGATGTACCAACATATCTCCCTCCAGTATACTTAGGAGCTATTGCATCAGGAACAGGGGCAACTCCGTAAGGTTTTCTTGGTAGTGTTTTAAAAAATTTTGGAAGTTTTGCATCTATCCTTTTTGAAATATCTCTAGCAAACATTAATAATTCTCTAGGTGTTTTAGCGTAAAATCTATCATCTGTTCTTAAAAACCTAAAAAAGTCATCAAAGCTTCCCTTAAATTTTAAATCAGAAATTATTTTTATCATTTCTTCTCTAATTCTACTAACCTCTTCTAATCCTATTTTATGAATATTATCTGCATTATAGCTCCTACTAGTGGTATAAAAATTAATTCTATTTTGATAATAATCTACTCCATTTTCAATTTCAGAAATTCCAATTTTAGTTCTTGTATTTGGAAAATATTCATTTTCAAAAAATTCTTTGATTCTTTTAAATTCAGGTATGACTGATTCTTCTACTGCCTTTTGGCCTTCATACAGTATTGAATCAATTTGACTCTGATTTAAATCATCTGGCAAATCCTTAAAAGGAGAATAGAAATAATTGTCTTTATAATCCCTAGTAATATGATCATTATAAGTTGATTCATATCCCTCAAAAATAACAAGTGGTTGAGATACTCCTTTTGATAATCCCTCTCTAAGGTTAACAAAATATTGATCTACATAATCTGGAATTGCATTTAATTTGTTTAGATATTTTTTTACCTGATCATAATTATAGAGCGGTCTAACCATATATCCTAAGCTACTATGAAAACCAGCATCTGATAGTAATGGATTTAGGTGTCTCTCAAATTCATAATAATCAACAATATCTTGAAGCTTGAAGCCTAGTAATTTAAATGAAATTTTATCATTCTCGTCTAAGTATGTGGTATCTATTAATGATAATCTTAATAAAAGTTCATTAGCAAAATCAGCTTCATTCTTATAATGTTCTTTTGTTACTAAACCTAATGGATACTTTTTTGAATCATACCCTTCATGGTCTTGATAAGTGTTAATTATTTCATTTAAGTGATTTGAATTCTTATTGTTCTTAAATTGATTGCAAGACTGGATAGTGATTATTAGTAAAACTATTGTAATTATTCTGTATAAGTTCATAATAAGTTTTATTTTTCAAAACGACATTCTCATTTTCTAGTTATTACTCCATTTATAGTTCGTTTTATATTTAATGGATTGCTGTTTTTTAATTCATCTGGAAGTAATTCATCAGGAAAATCTTGAAAACTAAATGGTCTTACCCATCTTTGTATAGAATTTGTTCCAACTGCTGTAAATCTGCTATCTGTTGTCGCAGGATATGGCCCTCCATGAAGCATTGAAGGACAGACCTCTACTCCAGTAGGAACACCATCAAAAATTATTCTACCTACTCTTGATCCAAGTAAATCAATTAGATCTTTGTTTTGATAAATTTCATCTTTTTCGCCAATAATTGTACCTGTAAGTTGGCCTTGGATAGAAGAAATAACATTTCTCAAATCATTCATGTCATTGCATTTAATAATCAAAGAAAATGGGCCAAACACCTCATGATGTAAATTTCTGTTTTGAATAAAAGTATTTGAATTAACAGTTGCTAATATATGTTTTGGATAGTTTTCCTTATTCATCAAATCTGATTGATAAAATATCTCAACATCTTTATTAGATATTGTTTGATTAGCATTTGAATTATAAGCATCAAGTATATTAGGATGCAACATACATGAAGGTTCAATTTTCTTTAGCTCTAAAGATAGACATTCAATAAATCTATTCATTTCATCTCCTTTGATAGAAATTATCATTCCAGGGTTTGTACAAAATTGTCCCGATCCAACAGTAATTGATTTAGCAAATTTTACTGCTAAATCTTCATAGTCATTTTTAATTTTAGCAGGCATAATTATTATTGGATTTGTACTGCCCATTTCAGCAAAAACTGGGATAGGTGTATCTCTTTTTGAGGCTAAATCATATATTGACCTTCCTCCTTTTAGACTTCCAGTAAAACCAACAGCTTTAACATTTGGATGATTTACTAATTGCACCCCTACACTTATGTCTTTACTATTTAAATTAGAAAAAACACCATCAGGCATATTGTTTTTCTTAGCAGCACTTATTATTGCACTTGCTACAATTTCACCTGTGCCAGCATGCATAGGGTGAGATTTTACAATAACTGGGCATCCAGCAGCTAAGACTGAAGCAGTATCTCCGCCAGCAGTTGAATATGCTAGTGGAAAATTGCTTGCTCCAAAAACAACTACTGGACCAAGAGGCATCATCATTTTTCTCAAGTCAGGTTTTGGAATTGGCTCTCTTTCAGGAGTGGCTGTATCAATTGAAGCTTCTACCCAACTACCATCTAAAACTAAATCTGCAAAAGATCTCAGCTGTCCAATTGTTCTTTTTAATTCACCTCTGGATCTTCCAGCCGGTAATCCAGTCTCAGAACAATAAACTTCAAGCAATTTATCACTAACAGATAAAATTTCATCAGCAATAGAATTTAAAAATTTTGATCTTTCTCTTGGGTTAGTTTTTTTATAATCTTCAAAAGCATTTTTGGCAAGATCAACACTCTCTTCTATTTCATCATTGCTAGCTTCATAAAAAATTTGATCATTTTTTTTATTTAATTCTGGATTAAATGTTTGAAATGTTACATTACCTGAAGAAGATAGTTTGTTGCCAATAAAATTTTTACCTGTAAGCATATAGTTATTTAATAATTATATTTTGATAAGTCTGGTCTTGATTCTAATGCAGCTTCTATTATAGAAATAACTGATTTTCTTTCTTGACCGCTTAAAGGCAATCTAGGAGCTCTAACATTCTCTGATCCCAAACCTGTATAAGTCTCAGCTAGTTTAATATTTTGAACCAATTTTGAGTTAATATCCAATTCTAATAGAGGAAGGAACCATCTATATATACTTATTGCCTCATCAATTTTTCCATTTTTCTGTAATTTATATATAGCGACTGTTTCATTTGGAAATGCGCAAACAAGACCTGCAATCCAGCCAACTGCACCCATTATTAGACTCTCCAATGCTACAGTATCTACGCCAGTCATTATTTTTAATCTATCACCAAATCTGTTTTTTATCCTAGTAACATTCGTCACATCTCTTGTAGATTCTTTAACTGCTTGAATATTCTCAAATTGAATTAACTGATCAAACATATCAAGAGTTACTTCAATTTTATAATCTACTGGATTGTTATATATCATTATTGGAAGAGAAGTATTTTTTGCAATTTCCTTAAAATATGTAACAGTTTCTACATCACATGATTTATAACGCATTGGTGGTAATACCATTAATCCAGATGCTCCATTTTCTTCTGCAGAGACAGCTGACTTTATAGCTTCTTTTGTTGATTGTTCAGCAATGTTTACAACAACAGGTGTTTTTCCGTTAGTTACTTGTATTGTGTTTTTTGTTAAAATATTTTTCTCATCATTAGTCAGGGTACTTGCCTCCCCTAAAGAACCTCCGAGAACAATAGCACTAACACCTGCATCTAATTGCGCATTTATATTTTTATTAAATAAATCTAAATCTAACTTGTCATCGTCAGTAAATTTAGTGGTAATTGCCGGCATGACACCTTCCCAATTCATAAGCGTTATTTTTTATTGAATATAAGATTTTTTTAAGACATTAAATAATCTAGTTTAACATAAACAGATCTGATGCTATACCATCTGAAAGGAATCTTCCTTTACTAGTTGTCTTAAGACACTTTTTATCTAATACTAATAATTTTTTGTCAATTTTAACTTTTGATTTATCTAATAGATAGTTCTTAAATTTTTTTCCAAGCTGCTTTTCAATATCATCCAGTGATATTCCCAAAATTGTACGTAATCCAGTCATAACCATCTCATTATATACATCGATTTCTGTTAGATTCTCAATTGTTATTGGAAGCTTATTTTTTTCTAATGAATTTATGTACTTCATATTGTTACTTACATTCCAAATTCTTTTGTTACCATTAAAAGAATGAGCAGATGGTCCTAATCCTATGTATTTTTTTCTTTGCCAATATGCACTATTGTTTTTTGATTCATAATTCTTTAGTGCAAAGTTAGATAGCTCATAGTTTAAATATTTACTTTTTTCTAATTCAATTACTATTATTTCATTCTGTCTCATTAAGGTTTCATCATTTATATTATCAATTTTGCCTTTTTCAATTAATTTACTCAAAATGGTATTTGGTTCAACTGTAAGTGCATAAGCTGAAATGTGTGGGAGATTATAATTTTTAGCTGTTTTTATATTTTTTCGCCACTTATAATCCGTTAATCCAGGTATTCCATAAATAAGATCTATCGAGATATTATCAAAATATTTTTTAGTTAATTCTATTGAATTCTTTGCTTGATTGGAATCATGAGATCTATTCATTAACTCAAGATCCTTATCAAAAAATGATTGAACTCCAATGCTAATTCTATTAAAATTCTCTGATAATTCTTTAATTTTATCTTTAGTTAAGTCATCAGGGTTTGCTTCAATAGATATTTCAGTATTTTCCATAACATTGAAATTTGAGTAAACACCATTTAAAATTCTATTTATTTCTTTTACATCTAAAATTGTTGGTGTACCACCTCCAAAATAAATTGTATTAACACTTTCACCTGCTAACTCTTCTTTTCTTAATTTAATTTCATTTAAAATAGAAGTTATAAATAGATCCTTATTTTTTAAAGACGTAGAAAAATGAAAGTCACAATAAAAACATGCTTTTTTACAAAAAGGTATATGAATATATATTCCAGCGATAACTAAACTAATTTATCCTTGTTTTTACTTACATAACTACTCCAACTTGAATATTTTTTATCACCAGAAAAATTTCCCTCATTATAAAAATGACATACTGCAGCTGCAAGTCCGTCAGTTGCATCTAAATTCTTCGGAAGATTTTCTATTTTAAATAAATTCTGTAACATCTTTGCAACTTGCTCTTTACTAGCATTACCATTTCCCGTTATAGACTTCTTAATCTTCTTTGGCGAGTATTCTGTTATAGGAATCTCTCTAGATAAACCCGCAATCATTGCTACTCCTTGTGCTCTACCAAGTTTTAACATGCTCTGAACATTCTTTCCAAAAAAAGGAGCTTCAATAGCAATCTCATCTGGGCTATAACTATCAATCAATTCAATTGTCCTTTCAAAAACTAATTTTAGTTTTAAATAATGATCTTTATACTTAGTTAAGTTTAATTCATTCATTTGAATTAGCTCCATTTTCTTATTGACAACCCTAATTAGACCAAAGCCCATTATAGTAGTTCCTGGATCAATTCCTAAAATTATTTTTTCATTTGACATGGAGAACTATTTTATTCTGTTGATACAAATATCGGCAAAGAAAATTTTACATTAACCTGCTGTCCTCTTTTAATTGCTGGAAAAATTCTTGGTAATTTTTCTATACTACTCTTAAATGATAAATCTATAAGACCTCCTAATTCAATTATATCCTCATCAAGAATTAATTCATCAAAATCAATTTCACCATCTTTTGAAATAGTAAAATTTAACATTACAGTATCCTGAATGATTCTATTAACAATTTTTGCATTACTAATCAAATCAGAAGAAATTTGATTACTAAGGGTAGAAATAAAACATTCTTTTTTTTGTGATAAAGTTAATAAAGAATCACAAGTAGTAAATGATGGATATTCGTCAACATCTGACCAATTAAACATCTTCCACTCTTCATCTAAAATCTCATCTACACTTATTTTTTTATTAATATTCAATTCACATGAAAAGAAAAAAAAGAAAAAAAAGAAAAAAAGAATATATTTCATCATGTGTAATATATAATAATTTAATTTAATAAATTTAATAGATTTTAACGAATTATATCAATGGATCTTTTGCTAATTATAATATCTGCAGTGCTAATTATTTTAGGCATTATAGGAAGCTTCATGCCAATATTACCGGGACCATTAACATCATGGTTTGGTTTATTTATTGTTAATTTAATTTCTTCAGTTGAGATAGATAACACATTATTAATTATAACATTTATTATAGCTGCAACTATTTTTATTCTTGATAGTCTAATTCCAATATATGGATCAAAATATTTTGGAGCTACTAAGTATGGAATTATAGGAGCATCAATTGGTCTTGTAATTGGTATAATAACACCTATCCCTTTTGGAATTTTAATTGGTCCAATTCTGGGAGCATTAATTGGTGAATTATTATTTAATAACGATTTAAGAAAATCTATTAAATCCTCTATTGGGGTTTTAATTGGATTTGTGGCTTCTAGTCTTATAAAGTTTGTTATCAGTATTGTATATCTTATGATATATTTAGTACAATTATGGGAATATATACAATAATTATAAAAAAATTTAGAATATTATTAGATGCGAGATAAAAATAATTAGGCTCTAAAATAAAAAAGCTCTCCTAATAGGAAAGCTCTTCATTGGTTTTAAGAAAACTCATATTTACTAAAATATAAGTTATCAACACACCGCAAATATAGTTAATTTATTTTATAATACTTTTAAGTCACGTAGTTGTTCAGCAGAACCAACAATTGCTTTATCTACGCCTTTTGGGTCCCATTTTAAAATATTCCTAGCGTTATTAGTGTGCAATACCTCCTTTTCTCCTAATCTTTCCACGGCCATTCTTAAGGAACTTATAAAAATTGACAAGAATTTTATTAACCAGTTTGGAGCTGTATATCGTGGTACTTTTTTAAACCCATTATTATATAGAATATTAGATATATCAGAAAACCAAACAGTTTTTTCAGAAAGTAAAAATCGTTTACCTACTGCATTTTTTTCTTTCATTGCTCTAATATGAGCCCAAGCAACATCTTTAACATCTACCACACTAACACTTAATTTAGGATTAAATGGAATTGAACCCGTTAGCATTTTCTTTATAGCAATTCTATTGGAAATACTCACAGAATCAGACAAAGATGGGCCAACAACTAAAACTGGATTTATTGCACAGACTTCAATTTTTTCACTATCATTTAAGTTTTCAATGTATTCCCAAAGAAACATCTCAGCTTTTGTTTTACTAATTTCATAAGGGAATAATTCTTCATTACTTAAGTCAGTCCAATCATCATCATTAAACTCACTTTTTCCATTACCATATATTGCAGCAAAAGATGATGTCATAACAAATCTTTTTACCTTATTTTTTACTGCTGCCTTTAAACATCTTTGTAAGCCGCCCAATGCAGGTTTTACCAATTCATCAACATCAACTCTTCCAATAATTACTGGAGATGCAACATGAAGCACGTAATCACAGCCTTGTATAGCCTCATTCCATCCATTGTCACTTAATAGGTTTAGTTCACAAAATTCAATTTTTCCAGTACAATCAACATGTCTTGACAAACATTTCAATAGGTTGTCTACCTTATCTAATGATCTTAAAGAAGTCTTAACTAAATAACCTTGTTCAATAAGTTGCTTAATACAGTGCAGTGCAATATATCCTGTACCTCCACTAACAAATACTTTTTCCATTTGATTTTTAGTATTAAAAAACCTCACATCCGCGAGGTCCTTTGCGGTCTGGACGGGACTCGAACCCGCGACCCCATGCGTGACAGGCATGTATTCTAACCAGCTGAACTACCAGACCGTTTAATAATTGCGAAAGCAAATATACATTTGATTTTCAACAACTCAAATCTTTTCTTTTAAATTTTATATATGGATAATATTAATAAAAAAAGCCTATAAATTAATATTCTGAATCCTAATCTGAATGTACAAAAAACTCTTTATTGTTTATATCCTGAGCCCCAATCTGGACATCCAAAACACTCCTTATTGTTTAAGAAATCATAGGAGATAGAAAATTCTGAAATTCCTCCATCACCACCAATTCTACTTAGATTAAAATCATAAGAATATCCAAATTTAAAGCCTTCCCATGCCATTCCAATAACTGGATTTACAGAGGTTATAAAATGACTTTTTTCAGAGGTTTGTATAGGGTTTGTTGCCGCTGTAAGTCCAACAGAAAATCTGTCAAAAACATATTGGAATCCCAAATCGAACCTATCATATTTCCCTTGCATCATGAAATTTGTAATAAGGAATATACTATTATCATCATTATAATTTAATATTGGTAATTCTAAGGATGCATGAAGGGATACAAATATATCTAATGGAGCATCTCCCTGGCTAACCATTGATACATTTGGTCTGTTTAAATGTCTTAATGTTAAACCAACCCAGCTATAATCATTATTAAATAAAAATGAAGCACCAAAATCAAAATATCTCACATTTTCACTTAATGCAATTGGATCAAAAGTGTTTGAGCTTATTAAATTTTGATATATGTCTATTTGATCTTCAAAAAGTAGATTATCAAACCCATAATCTTTAAATCCAAAACCTACAGATATACTAGGTCTAAAATGCCAATCATAATCGATTTGAACATCATAAGCCCAACTTAAATTTACTTGCTTAAGATTATAATTAGTAACCGTTTCCTGATGATTAATTAAACTTATTCCTATACCACTATTTAGGTTAGGGTACCAATCATCAAAATAAATGAATTGAGAATTTAAGTTAAAATTAAATCCTGACCACTGCTGATTTTTATATAGAAGCCCTGCTTTTGTTGTCTGATAAAAGCCTGAAAAAGAAGGATTGATACTTTCAGGAATCATAAAAGATTGAGTAAAAGCAACATCTTGAGAAAAACTTCTCGTGCATGTAATCAATATTAATATTAATAAAATTCTTTTCATTTTCTTTTTTTATCTTAAAAGAGTAAATACTCCCTGACGATTTATATTCTCCTGATATATTGAAACACCATTAACTACTATTAGATAATTTCCATTTTCTGCTTTTCTTCCTTCTAATGTACCATCCCAACCAATTAAGTCAACATTATTTTCATAATAAATAAGAGAGCCAAAAGTATCATATATATACATTTCAATACTGTTTAGACATCCATATACCGGTCTCATAGTATCATTCATCCCATCGTTATTTGGTGAGAAGGCAGTTGGAAGTACTATATCATATCCATCTGTTACATCAACCTCTTCTGTATAAACTTCTGAACATCCATAAGAATATTCAACAGTTTGAGTTATTGTATATGTACCAGGATTCGGATATGTGTATGTCACAGATTCACCCGTTGCAATTGGAGATCCATCTCCAAAATCCCAGGTAACACTTATATAATCTCCAGAAGATGTATTGGTAAATGTTAATTCATTAAAAATACTAATACCACAATCAATTTGACCACTACTACTTAAATCAAAGGACGCATCACCAAGCTCATCAAAGTCTACAATTATTTCTGTTTCTACTTGACAACCAAATGAATCTGTTACTAATACAGTATAAGTTCCATTTTCATAAGCTGTCATAACAGTGTTGTCATCTATACTTACAGAACCACTAGACCAGTTTATTGAATAAGGAGGAACCCCTCCAGAAACTGTTATATCATTAATTTGTGAAACAAAATTTCCAACACAATTTGGATCTATAGTTGTTTGTAAATCTACTATTAAATCGTCTTGTCTCCATATTGTAAATGTTCCTGATTGAGCAGTACAACCTTCGCTATCAGTAACTTCAACTGTATAGTCTCCAGCTGGAACATTGGATAAATCTTCAGTATCAGCGCCATTACTCCATAAGAATGAATAGGATCCTGAACCACCTGAGACTAATAAATCAACACTACCACTATTGGGATTGTTACAATCAACCGCATCACTTGGCGTACCACTTACAACTATTTCACTTAGAACAGTAATACTAAATGTTTCTGGGGAACCAATACAAATTATACCATTATTTTCATACGTAGGGGTTACTGTAATTAATGCTCCCTCTGATACTATTGATGGATTTGTCGCGGTAAAACTAGGTATATCACCAGTTCCACTTGCTGTTAAACCAATTGAAGTATTATCATTTGTCCAATTATATGTCGTAGCTCCATCAGTATTTGGACTTGTAAATGTAATTATAGAAGATATTTCATTATTACACAATACAAGATCATTAACTGGATCCATTTGCGGTGAAGGATTTACTGTAATTGTAAATGTATCAGATAATCCACTACAAACCACACCATTATTGTTATAACTAGGCGTTACAGTAATGGTTGCTGTAATAGTTGAATTAGAAGAATTTGTAGCCAAGAAACTAGGTATTCCCCCTGAACCACTATCGCCTAAACCAATAGCTGGATTATTATTTGTCCAATCATATGTTGTTGTTCCATCAGTATTAGAAGTTGTAAATATATAAACAGGCGTAAAATCTCCATCACAAGCAACCGTATTCCATGATTGTAAAGGATCAACCTGAGCATCAGGATTTACAGTCATTGTAAATGATTCAGGTGCACCTACACAAACTACTCCATTGTTTTCATAGGTTGGTGTAATAGTTATTGTTGCTGTTTGAGAAGTATTAGATGTATTAACTACTCCAAAGGCTGGAATTGATCCACTGCCAGTTCCAGGTAAACCAATTGAAGTATTATCATTTGTCCAGTTATATGTTGTAGTTCCATCAGTATTTGTAGTTGTAAAAATTACCTCATTGGAAATATCTCCATTACATAACACCTGACTATCTACAGCATTAACTTGAGCGCCAGGATTAACAGTTATTGTAAAGGTTTCAGATGGGCCAGTACAAACCACTCCATTATAATTATAATTTGGAGTAACTATTATAGTTGCCGTTTGGGCAGTATCAACAGAATTTATTGCTGAAAAACTTGGAATATTTCCAGTTCCTCCAGACGATAATCCTATTGATGTATTATCATTTGTCCATGTATATGTAGTTGTACCTTCTGTATTAACAGTTGCAAAAATGACTTCTGCTGATTGATCTCCACTACACAATTCCTGGTTAACAATAGCATTAACCTGTCCCATAGGAACAGTAATTGTAAATGTTTCAGCTGTTCCACTACAACTAACCCCGTTATTAGTATAAGTTGGTGTTACTGTAACGGTAGCCGTTTGTGTCTGTGTAGATGAATTTGTTAAAGTAAAACTACTTATATTTCCTGTTCCATCAGCTGCCAATCCAATTGATGTGTTATTATTGGTCCATGCATAGGTTGTAGCCCCATCAGTATTTTGTGTTGTAAATATTATTTCTCCACTACTTGTAGCATCACAACTTATTATGTTATCAATAGCATTAACCTGAGCTGTTGGATTAACAATTATAGTAAATGATTCGCTACTTCCAGTATTGCTATTACCTCCATTCTCAAAAGTAGGAGTAACAACAATAGTTGCTACTTGA
>CAJWCT010000009.1 GCA_913031385.1 uncultured Flavobacteriales bacterium
AAGCTAAGGAAAAGGGAAAAGCAGAAGCTAAGGAAAAGGGAAAAGCAGAAGCTAAAAAAGAAGACAACAAATAATCAATGGAATGACAAAAATTTCTGCATCAGAAGTAAATAACCTGCGAAAATCAACAGGAGCTGGCATGATGGATTGTAAAAATGCATTGGTAGAAGCTAATGGAGATTTGGATAAAGCAATAGAAATTTTAAGAAAAAAAGGTCAAAAAGTAGCAGCAAAAAGAGCTGACAGAGACTCTCATGAAGGGGCGGCAATAGCAGTGACTAATCAAGAAAAAACTGTTGGTATAGCAATTGTATTAGCATGTGAAACTGATTTTGTCGGCAAAAATACTGATTTTGTTAATCTAGCATATAAACTAGCAAGTATAGCACTTGATTGTGATTCTAAAGAAGGTCTATTGAAAGCCCCAATTGATGGAATGACTGTTGAGGAAAAGCTTTTAGAACAAACTGGAGTTATTGGAGAAAAAATTCAAATTAACAAGTTTGTTAAAATTGCTGCACCATATATTGGTTCATATATACATGCTGGGAATAAAATTGCAACCATTGTTGGGTTATCCAAGACAAACGATAGTTTGCTCCCTCATTACATGGTGAATATATCAAAAGATATTGCTATGCAAGTTGCAGCCATGAATCCTATTGCTCTAGATGAATCGAGTGTAAAATCAGATGTAATAGAAAAAGAAATTGAAATTGCTAAAGATCAGTTGCGAGCCGAAGGTAAGCCAGAGGCTATGTTAGATAATATTGCCAAAGGGAAGCTAAAACGATTCTTTAAAGATAATACCTTGTTAAATCAAGCATTTATAAAAGACACCAAAATCAGTGTTTCCAATTATCTCTCATCTCTCGATAAAAATCTAACCGTAACCTCCTATGAAAGAGTTTCAATTGGCTAGTTTTCAGTACTAAAGTTTTCTAAGTTTAAGGGGTTTTATCAATTAATAAATGTATAGTATATTTGTATACATTTAATACTAATAAAATGAAGGAAGAATTAGATCTAATCTTTGATTTAGCTAAAGAATCAATGTCCAATGCAATAACGCATTTAGAAAAAAAATTAATGAATATTCGAGCAGGAAAAGCTAATCCAAATATGCTCTCTAATGTAACAGTCGAATATTATGGCACTAACACCCCCTTGTCTCAAGTCGCAAACATAAATACTCCTGATGGTAGAACAATTATTATTCAGCCATGGGAAAAGTCAATACTCCCTGAAGTAGAAAAAGGTATAGAAATAGCTAATCTTGGTTTTAATCCGATGAATAATGGAGAGAATATAATTATTAATGTTCCTGCTCTTACTGAAGAAAGAAGGACAGAATTAGCTAAACAAGCAAAAACAGAAACTGAAGAAACAAAAATTGCTATTAGAAATGCTAGGAAGGAGGCAAATAATGAAATTAAAAAATATTCGAATTTCTCTGAAGATTTGAAAAAAAATTCTGAATTAGATATTCAAGAAATAACCGACAATTATATAGAAAAAGTAGATAAAATTTTTAAACTAAAGCAAAAAGAAATAATGACCTTATAGTACTCTTTTTTTCTTTAAGCTATTTTCAGAACTAATTAATACCTTTATAAAAGATAATTTATAAAAAATGTCAGAAAAAAATGTAGGTGGATTATGGGAATCAATTGCTAGAATTATTCTCAATAATAGAATACTTATAATAATTTCTCTAATACTAACCACATACTTTTTTAGCACACACTGGCATAAAATTAAATTTACCTATACAGAAGCAAACCTTTTGCCAGATAATCATGAAGAGAATTTAAAATACAATTCTTTTACAAGCAAGTTCGGAGAAGAAGGGAATCTAATTGTGATTGGTGTAAAAGACAGCTTATTATTTACACTGGAAAATTTAAATGCATGGAATAAACTTTCTAATAGTTTTAGAGAACTTCCTGAAGTTGAAACAGTAATTGCATTTGGAGATCTACAAAAATTAATAAAAGACAAAGATGAAAGACAATTCTATATTGAGCCATTCATCGAAGATTCTATTAATTCTAATATTGAATTGAAAAATCTAAAAGATGAGCTTTTCTTTAAATCTCCTTTTTATGATAAATTCTTAATTAACACTGAGACAAAATCTGTTAGGAGTGCAATCAATTTAAAAACATCTATTGTCAATACCGTTAAACGAGAAGAATTTATAAATAAAGTTCTTTTGCCTAGAGTTCATGCTTTTGAAGAGGCTTACAATCTAGACGTTAGAATCTCAGGAATGCCTTATGTTAGAACTAAATACTCAGAAACTATTAAAGCTGAACTTGGAGAGTTTGTTCTTCTCGCAATTTTTGTTACCTCTCTGATTTTCTTTTTCTTTTTTAGATCAGTTAGGGCAACTGTTATTTCTATCTGCACAGTATGCATAGGAGTAATGTGGACTTTAGGAATAATTGGAATCCTTGAGTATGAGCTTACTGTATTAACAGCGGTAATTCCTCCATTAATTATTGTTATAGGAATGCCAAATTGTATTTATTTGATA
The DNA here is from genome assembly GCA_913031385.1 of uncultured Flavobacteriales bacterium. Taxonomy (GTDB): domain Bacteria; phylum Bacteroidota; class Bacteroidia; order Flavobacteriales; family Flavobacteriaceae. The sequence continues at coordinate 2,540 of CAJWCT010000009.1, forward strand.
AAGAAATATCAGCATGAAGTTAATACGCACGGCGATAAATCCCTTTCGTTACAAAAAGTAATAACTAAGATTGGAAATGCGACATTGATGACAAATGTAACAACTGCCTCAGGATTTGCAACATTTATTATTACAAACAGCCAATTATTAAAAGAATTTGGAACTGTGGCCTCACTAAGCATACTATCAATTTTTATAATCTGTATTTTAGTTATCCCCATAATTTATAGTTTTTTGCCTATTCCAGACTCTAAACATTTAGAGCACCTAAATAAAAAGTGGATTGTTTCACTTTTTGACTGGATGGCATCTACAGTAAAATCTAAAAAAATTGAAATTTATACTATAGCGATAATGCTCCTGGCAGTTAGTATTATTGGTATCTATAAAATAGAAATATCTGGAAGTCTAATAGATGATATGCCTAGAAATACAGAATTTTTTGAAGATGTAATGTTTTATGAAAAAGAATTCAATGGAATTCTACCACTTGAAATTTATATTGATACAAAAAGAAAAAAAGCAGTTACTAAACTATCCACAATAAAAAAAATGAAAGTGTTGGAAGATATTATTTCCGAGATTCCAGAATTATCAAGGCCTATCTCAGTAGTAAGTCTAGTAAAATACTCTAAACAAGCATATTATAATGGTAATCCTAAATATTATCAAATTCCCACGACTCAAGAAAATAGCTTCATTCTTTCCTATGCAAAAAATTCAACTTCAGGAACAGATGGTATTGACCTAATTAAAAATTTTGTTGACAGCACTGGACAATATACCAGGATTACAACTTTTATGAAAGATATTAAAATTGAAAGAATGGAGAGGATAGAAGAAAAATTAAATTATGAAATTTCGAAAATTATGCCCAAAGACAGATTTGAAGTGTATTTGACAGGGAAAGCATATTTATTTCAGCAAGGAACATATTTTTTAGTTAAAAATCTTATTCTTTCACTCTCATTAGCAATTCTTTTAATTTCAATATTTATGGCCTATATGTTTAGGAATTTTAGAATGATTGTTATATCTCTTATCCCTAATTTATTACCTCTTTTGATTACTGCTGGATTAATGGGATTTATTGGTATTCCTATAAAGCCATCTACAATTCTCATTTTTAGTATTGCTTTTGGTATTTCTGTTGATGATACAATTCACTTCCTGGCCAAATATAGACAGGAACTTCAAGATAATAAATGGCAGATAAAAAAATCTGTCTACAATGCCATAAAAGAAACCGGTATAAGTATGTTTTATACATCGGTAGTTCTTTTCTTTGGTTTTTCAGTTTTTATAGTATCAAATTTTGGCGGCACTGTTGCTCTTGGGGCGCTAGTTTCTGCTACACTCTTACTAGCAATGCTTTCAAATCTTTTACTATTGCCTTCATTGCTTTTATCACTTGAAAGGAGTATAGCAAATGAGAAAGTGTTAAAGGAGCCTAAAATTCAAATTCTTACAGATGAAGAGGAATTATTGAATTAATTTCTAGCAAAACCATATCTTTGAATTAAATTATAATTAATGAGTAATACTACTGTTCTCAAAATATTAAATGAATTAAAGAAAAACCAAACAATAGAAGTTTGTGGGTGGGTGAAAACATTTAGAGCTAATAGATTTATTGCACTTAATGATGGGTCCTGCCTTGAGAATATTCAATGTGTAATTGATTTTGAAAATACGGATGATAATATCCTTAAAAAAATCACAACTGGGAGTTCTGTTAAAATATCTGGGAAAATTGTTGAAAGTACAGGAGCAAAACAGGCTATAGAAATTCAAGTAAATAAAATTGATATTCTAGGAGAATCGAATCCTGATCAATACCCTATTCAGCCAAAGGAACATTCATTTGAATTTCTAAGAGAAAATGCTCATTTAAGAACAAGAACTTCTACATTTAATGCAATAATGAGATTAAGGTCATCCTTGTCATTCGCAATTCATAAATTTTTTAATGAAAAAGGGTTTTACTATGTTCATACTCCCATTATAACTGGCAGTGATGCTGAAGGAGCTGGAGAACAATTTAGAGTTACGACCTTAAATCCAAAAAATCCTGAATTAAATTTGGACAAAGATGTTGATTTTAAAAAAGATTTTTTTGGAAAAGAAACTAAACTAACTGTTTCTGGTCAACTAGAAGCAGAAGCATATGCGATGTCTCTAGGAAAAGTGTATACTTTTGGGCCTACATTTAGAGCTGAAAATTCTAATACATCAAGACATCTTTCTGAGTTTTGGATGATAGAACCTGAAGCTGCCTTTATGGATATACATGGCAATATGGATTTAGCTGAAAATTTTCTAAAATATATATTAGAAGATATTGCTAATAATAATAGAAGTGAATTAAAATTCTTAGAATCAAGACTTATAGATGAAGAAAAAAGAAAGCCTGAAAAAGATAGGAGCGAAATGAGCTTAATTGAAAAAATTAATTTTGTTATAAAGAATAAATTTAAACGTATTACTTACACTGAGGCGATTGATATTTTAAGAGATTCTAACCCAAACCGAAAAAAGAAATTCGAATATATAATTAAAGATTGGGGCTGTGATTTACAAAGTGAACACGAAAAATTTCTGGTTGAAAAACACTTTAAGTGCCCTGTTATAATATATAATTATCCTACTAGCATAAAATCATTTTATATGAGATTAAACGATGACAATAAGACTGTAAGAGCAATGGATATTCTTTTCCCTGTAATAGGTGAAATTGTTGGGGGATCACAAAGAGAAGAAAGAGCTGATGTACTTAAGAAAAGGATGAGAGAGATTGGCGTTGATGAAAAAGAATTATGGTGGTATAATGATCTTAGAAAATTTGGTACTGCTATACATTCAGGTTTTGGATTGGGATTTGAAAGGCTAGTCATGTTTGCAACTGGGATGTCTAATATAAGAGATGTCATGCCCTTCCCTAGAACACCGCAGAATGCAGAATTTTAAATATCTCATGCATCATGAAACAATATTTAAAATTAAAATTAAATCAGAAATTATCTCCCCAACAAATTCAATTAATGAAGTTAATACAACTTCCCACAATTGATTTTGAACAAAAAATTAAACAAGAATTAGAAGAAAATCCTGCTCTAGAAATTAGAGATAATAGCAATGACGTCCTAGATGAAGATTTTTCAAATTCAAATGAAGATGAATTAAATAATGAATCCATTGATGATGATGATATAAATATTGAAGATTATATTAATTATGATGATACTCCGGCATATAAACTAAGCTACAATACAAATAACGATAGCGAAAACAGTGAAATTCCCTTCGCCTCTGGCATATCATTTACTGAGTATTTATTAAACCAACTTAACACTTTAAGGTTAAATGATGATGAAGCAAAAATTGCAGAATTTTTAGTTGGAAGCATAGACAATAGCGGCTATTTAAGACAAAATACTGATGAGATAATAGATGACCTAGCCTTTACTCAAAATATTGATGTGTCAATTGAAAAATTGAAAAAAATTCTATCTATTGTTCAACAATTAGATCCTCCTGGTGTAGGGGCTCAATCACTTCAAGAATGTCTTATATTACAATTAAAAAGGAAACCTTCAAATAAACAGATTAATCTTGCAACTAATATTATTGAAAACTCCTTTGATCAATTTTCTAAAAAACACTTCAATAAATTAATAGTAAAATATGATATTAATGAAAATGAATTAAAAGCTGCAATCATTGAAATTGAAAAGTTAAATCCCAAGCCAGGAAATAGTTATTCAAACTATGAAAAACCTATTGAACAAATAATACCTGACTTCAAAATAGAAATTTCCAATAACTCACTAGTGCTCACTCTAAATAATAGGAACAATCCTGTTTTAAAAATATCTAATCATTATAATGAAATGCTAAAGGGATATAAGCTCGATAAGAACAAAACAAAGTCACAAAGGGAGGCAGTCCAGTTCATTAAACAAAAGTTAGATTCTGCCAAATGGTTTATCGATGCTGTAAAGCAAAGGCAAGAAACTCTCTATGTTACAATGAGTGCAATTATGGAATATCAAGAAGAATATTTTCTTAGCGGTGATGAAAAACAAATGAAACCCATGATTTTAAAAGATATTGCTGAAAAAATTGAAATGGATATCTCAACAATATCAAGAGTTGCGAATAGTAAATACGTTGACACGCCTTATGGAACAAAATTATTAAAAGAATTTTTTAGCGAATCTATGACTACTCAATCAGGAGAAGAAATTTCAACAATTGAAATAAAGAAAATTTTAGAAACAATTATAGAGAAGGAAAATAAGAGAGCTCCACAAACTGATGAAAAACTTGTTAAATTATTACAAGAGAAAGGATATAAAATAGCTAGGAGAACTGTTGCAAAATACAGAGAACAATTAAATATTCCTGTAGCAAGACTTAGAAAAGAAATCTAATTTTTATTTAAAGAGACATCGCCAATTCTGGTAGTATAATTAATCTTAAGTGCATTCACCTTTCTTAATTCCTGTTTAATATCTCCAACTATCCCCATATTAGTTTCCTTGTCAACCTTTAATGCTGTAGTTAAAAAAGGTCTTACTTCTTCTCTTTTTGATTCTCTTTCAGCATAAATAAAAGCAGGTATATCTGAAACTTCTGAAAATTTATCATTTAATTGAATTCTTGCTTCAGTTCCAAATTGAGATTGATAACCATAATTAGGTTTCCCTGCATATATGTACATCACAAGATCCTTCTTATCAAGCTTTTCAACTTGATTTGCAGCAGGCAATTCATTTTTTATCTTTAATTCATTGTCGCGCATAACAGTTGCTACCATAAAAAAGAACAATAGCATAAATACAATATCGGGCAAAGATGCTGTATTTACTGCTGGAATTTCTCCTTTATTCTTCTTATTAAATTTTGACATAAATAAATTTTAACTATTGAACCTCAGATAATTTTTGTGGATAATCAGTTCTAAGATTATTAATTTTTTCCTTTAATTTTTGCTTATTTCCAGACCAATTAACATCTCTATAATTTTTCACCATTTCTGAATATGATTCGCCATAAAGCTCTTCTGCTCTAACATTCCTTAAATGAGTATATGCTGCTACAAGCTCATTTTGTACAGAGATATATGCAGCATAAGAAGTTTCTCTTTCATTCTTCAAAGAAACTATAGCCTTGTCTGGATTGTCAGAAGATCTAGGATCTCTTTTTCCCTTACAGTAGTCACACCCGTCTTCTCCTTTACCGCCTCCATTATCCAAGAATTCTATTGCAGCAGCTCTAATATCTTCCAATTCCATTAGCTCATCTTCAACAAGAATTTGGTCCTTGCCATTTAATAATACTGTAAAAATATTTTTCTGTTTAATTATTACATCCTCCTCATTTTCTTCTATAGGTGGAAGTTTTCTGCTAATGCCTGAATCTGTTTCAATAGTAGTTGTAACTAGGAAAAAAATTAATAGCAAGAAAGCTATATCAGCCATTGAACCTGCATTTACTTCTGGAGATGATCTTCTTGCCATAAATTATTTTCTACTTTTTATACCAAACCATAACATTGACCCACTCGCAATTAGTATAAGAGAATAAAACATAAACAATGCTGCACTTATTAACTTAGATCCTGCGGCTGATAACATTTTACCATCTCTAAGAGGAGTTTCTTCTCCCCTTGCTAAAACAAAATAGCATATAAGAAATAATATAAGAAAAGCTCCTAAAGTCTTTAATGTACTTCTCAATGCCGCTTTATCAGAAATTACCTTTTTAAAAGAATAAAAGGCAACACATGATATAATTAATCCCATAATTAAATAGGCAACAAATAATATATAATCAATGCCTTGAAGCATATCCATCATTTGAATCATCAAAACAAATAAAACTCCTAATAACGATAGAGCGTATGCTGTATACTTTATAATTTTGTACGAATTCATAATTGTTATTTCTTATTTATTAACTAATATATCCATAAGTGAAATGGAAGCATTTTCCATGTCGTTTACTATGCTGTCAATTTTGGCTATTATATAGTTATAAAATATCTGAAGAATAATTGCAACAATTAGACCAAATACTGTAGTAAGAAGAGCTACTTTAATACCTCCTGCTACTAATGATGGTTGCATGTCTCCTGCTGCTTCAATTTTATCAAAAGCCTGAATCATTCCAATAACTGTTCCCATGAATCCTAACATAGGTGCAAGTGCAATAAATAACGATATCCATGAAACATTTTTTTCAAGTTGCCCCATTTGCACTCCGCCATAAGCAATAACAGCTTTCTCTGCTGATTCTACACCTTCACTTGCTCTGTCCAATCCTTGCCAAAAAATAGATGCAACTGGGCCAGGTGTATTCGCACAAACTTCCTTTGCTGCCTTAATGCCTCCAGATTTCATAGCTGCTTCTACTTCTTCTGTTAATTTTTCTGAATCAGATTCTGACAAATTAAGATAAATAATTCTCTCAATAGCTATAGCTAATCCTAAAATAAGGCATAAAAGAACAATTCCCATAAATCCAGGACCTCCTTCAATAAACCTCTTTTTTAATTCTTGATGAAAATTTAGCTGTTCTGGTTCTTCTACCTCCATAACAGCTTCTTCAACTGCCATTGAAGTCTCTTCAACCTCAGCTGCATCCATTTCGTCTTGAAATATGTTTACATTTGAAGTTAAATCTTGAATAAATACAACTGAAATAATTGCAATAATACTAAGTAATCTTTTCATTTTATTTTGTTTAATTATTTTAATAGAGCTTAAAGATATAAAAAAATATAATTAACACTATAATTCCGTGCAGAGAGGAAGGGATTCGAACCCTCGATACACTTGTGATGTATACACACTTTCCAAGCGCGCGCCTTCGACCACTCGGCCACCTCTCTATAATATCATTATTATATCAAAACAAATAAAAAGAAAAAATATTAATTATAAAACTTTATATTATTCTTTTTATTAAGATATTTTATAATAGAATGTAATGTGTTTTATATCTTAAATACCTCAGTGGAATTATTCGTAGTGATATTTATTATTTCTTCTATACTAACTTGATATATTTCTGCTAATTTCTTGGCAATATTAATAATAAATGAACTTTCATTTCTTTTGCCTCTATTAGGAGATGGAGCTAAATAAGGAGAGTCTGTTTCTAAAACGATATGTTTTAAATCTATTTTATCTAGAAATTTATCTATCATTCCGTTTTTAAATGTAACCACTCCCCCAATTCCTAATTTCATTCCCATTGAAATAATTTTATTTGCCTCCTCTAAAGTCCCAGTAAAACAATGAAAAATTCCTGATAAATCCTTTGTGCCTTCTAATTCTAAAACCTCAAATATTTCATCATATGATTTTCTAGAATGAATCACTATAGGTAAATTATATTTCTTTGCTAATCTAATTTGCTTAATAAAAACTTCTTTTTGAAGTCCTAGATTTTCTGTTTCCCAATGGAGATCAATTCCTATTTCTCCTACTGCAATACATTGATTTTCTATAATATTTTTTTCAACATGTTTTAGCTCTTCAAGATAATTTTCTCCTATATAGCAGGGGTGCAGTCCAGCCATTAAAAAAATATTTTTGGGAAATTTTTCTTTAAGAATTAGCATTGACTGTGTATGAGAAGAGTCTATAGCAGGGAGGAAGAGCCTGGTAACATTGGCTGTTATAGCATTATTTATAACTTGATCTCTGTCAGAATCAAATTCCTTGAGATACAAATGTGTATGCGTGTCTGAAATTATCATTAAACTACTTTAATTCTAGTGTCTCCAGAATTTTGTTTCCCATCAAAATTTCAGCAGGATTTTCTAACGCTTCTTTAATTGAAACTAGAAATCCTACACTCTCTCTTCCATCAATAATCCGATGATCATACGAAAGAGCTAAGTACATTACAGGTCTAATGAAAACCTTTCCATCAATAGCAATGGGGCGTTCAACAATATTATGCATTCCTAAAATTGCACTTTGAGGAGGATTAATAATTGGAGTTGATAACATGCTCCCAAAAACACCACCATTAGAAATAGTAAATGTACCTCCTGTCATTTCATCAACTGTTATTTTTGAATCTCTAGCACGCTCTGCAAGGGCTTTCACTTGTACTTCAATTTCTTTAAACGAAAGCTTTTCAGCATGACGAATTACTGGGACCATTAACCCTTTTGGACCTGAAACTGCTATGCTAATATCACAATATTGATATGTTATCATTTCATCTCCATCAATCATTGAGTTTACTGCTGGAAATTCTTTGAGAGCTCTTACAGATGCTAATGTAAAGAAGGACATAAACCCTAAATTAACTCCATGCTTTGCTTTAAATTTTTCTTTATATTTTTTTCTCAGTTCAAATATAGCAGACATATCTACTTCATTAAAAGTAGTTAGCATTGCTGTATCATTTTTTACACTAACTAGTCTTTCCGCAACCTTCCTTCTTAAAAGAGATAATTTTGTTCTTTTTTCATCTCTTTTTTTATTGCCAGCAGACCCCATTGAAGGTCTGGCCATTATTACATCTTGTTTAGTAATTCTTCCATCCTTACCAGTTCCTTCTATATCTTCAATCTTAATTTTATTTTCAGACATAATTTTTTTAGCAGCAGGACTTAAAATATCTGATTTGCTAACATTAACTATTTCTGCTTCAATTTTTGATGTAACTGGTTCTTCTTTTGATTCTGGTTCTGAATTATTTTTAGCTTCGCCCCCTTTAGAGGTGTCAATTAAGCAAACTATTTGGCCTACATCTACAGAATCTCCTTCTTGAACTTTTAATGTAATGACACCACCTTCCTCTGCCGGTAATTCTAAGGTAGCTTTATCACTATCAAGCTCTGCTATTATTTGATCCTTTTCAACATAATCTCCGTCTGCTACCAACCAAGTGGCAATTTCTACTTCAGTTATTGATTCTCCCGGAGATGGGACTTTCATTTCTAGAATCATAGATTATTTATTTATGATATAAAATTAATAATATTAATCAATTAAACCGTTAAGGTCATACAATGAAAAAAACTCCCAAATTAACTCACTGGCATTAACATCTCTATTGCCCCATGCACCAATCCAATCATGACCCCCTCCATCTACCCTGTAATGCCTAACCATTGCATTTGTATTAGTATCGTCATTATCGCAAGAATAAGTAATTTCTTGAACAGTTGAAAAATCTAAAGCAAATATATCTGGAATGTCTATTACTGTTGGGCTTGAATCACATGAATTATGCCCTCGCCAATAATCAATAACATCATTTATGGCCATTGTCCCATCTCCACCATTATATGGAACAAGTACGTCGTTAGTCCCGTGAATTTGAAGAATAGAAATTGCTCTTTGGGGGTCACAAACATCAAAAGTCTCAGGGGTCATTGATCCCGCAACCGATGCAATAGCAGCTATTTTTTCACTTAGTTGACATGCAAGTAAAAAACTCATATATCCTCCATTTGACATTCCGGTGCTATATATTCTCTCCGAATCAATTAAATAGTCTTCAGAGATAGCATCAATTAAAAAATCTATAAAAGCAACATCGTCAACAGAACTTCCAAGAGTCCATCCGCCAACATTCCAGTGAGTTGTCCCATTAAAATAACTTCCCTGTGGATATACAACTATAAAATTTTCTTCACTAGCAATATCATTAAATCCTGTATACGTCATTATAATTTCATTGCTACTGCTCCATGCATGCAAACAAAAAAGCAATGGTACAGCATCAAAAGGATCATACGAATCTGGCACAAAAATATTAAATGAACGAGTTATGCCTTGAAACTCTACCTCAAATTCCTGTAATCCATATTCTACTGTAATAACTGGATCAGTAGGATCTACAATATTTATTGGATCTGCAACTGGAGATATTTCAGAAGAGCAAGAGAAAATTAAGAATATAACTATTAAGATTTTTTTCATTATAATTTTTTAGTTCAGATCTAAGATACTATTTCAATATTTGATTATCCTTTTCAGGATTAAATACGTATTCAATCACTTCTTTATGTCTTTTCTGAAATCTGATGGAACTGCCCGCTGCAGTTGCTCCATAATTTCTTCTAGATGCAATTCTAAAATCTTTTGCTTCTTTGAGATTCATTAGTAAAAATCCATATGCTCCCATATTTCTAGGCTCTTCTTGTGCCCATACAATATCAGAAGCGTTAGAATATTTTTTTATAATTGATCTGATCATCTCCTTAGGCAATGGGAATAATTGTTCTATTCTAACAATTGCCAAATTATTACGTCCAAGTCTTTCCTTTTCTTCTAGTAAGTCGTAATAAAACTTTCCTGTGACAAATACTATACTATCAATTGTTTTTGGATCTGCATCAGTATCATCAATAACAACTTGAAATCCACCTTTTGTAAATTCATCAACACTAGAAAATACTCTTGAATGTCTCAATAAGCTTTTTGGGGTAAAAACTATCAAAGGTTTTCTATAATTGGTTTTCATTTGTCTTCTAAGAAGATGATATATGTTTGCTGGTGTAGTACAATTAGCTACAAAAACATTGTCCTTTGCGCATAGTTGTAAATATCTTTCAACTCTTGCAGAAGAATGTTCAGATCCTTGCCCCTCATACCCATGAGGTAATAGTAAAACTATTCCATTTGGCGTTTTCCACTTATCCTCCCCTGAAAAAATGTATTGGTCTATTATAATTTGCGCACCATTACTAAAATCACCAAACTGCGCCTCCCAAATAGTCAGAGTATTTGGGTTGCTCATTGCATAGCCGTATTCAAAACCTAAGACACCATATTCAGATAATAAAGAGTTATAAATTGAAAAAGTTCCTTGGGTTTTAGATATATTATTATGTAAAATAATCTCTTCTTCACTTTCCTCAACCTTGACGACAGAATGACGATGTGAAAAAGTTCCTCTTTCAACGTCCTGCCCTGATATTCTAACATTAAATCCTTCTTCTAATAGACTCCCATATGCTAAATGTTCAGCCATTGACCAATCCAGCTTATTATTATTGAACATGTCAAGCCTTGAAGAAACTACTTTTTTAATTTTATTTATGAACTTTTTCCCTTTTGGTAAAGTTGAAATAGTTTCAACAATTTTTTCAAGCTTAATTCTAGGATATGTGGTATTAACTGGGAGCATCATTTCTTTTTCTTTTACTCTAGAGAATTCCTCCCATTCATCATCCATAAAATCTGTAATTTTAGTCTTCTTTAACTTCTTAGAATCTTTTAATTCATCTTCAAGCCAATTTTTATAATTATTCTCTAATGTATTAACATATTTTTCATCAATTATTCCTTCATTAACTAACTTGTCAGCATAAATCTTTTTTGGATTGGGATGTTGAGCTATAATCTTATATAGTTTTGGCTGAGTAAATCTAGGTTCATCTCCTTCATTATGGCCATATTTTCTATAACCAAGTAAATCAATAAAAACATCTTTTTTAAACTCCATTCTAAAATCTAAGGCAAACAAAATAGCATGAACTACAGATTCTACATCATCTGCATTAACATGCAATACTGGAGATAAAGTTACCTTTCCAACATCTGTGCAATAAGTGCTTGATCTGGCGTCTAAATAATTTGTTGTAAAACCTATTTGATTATTCACAACAATGTGAATTGTCCCATTTGTTTGATATCCATCAAGTCTTGACATTTGTACTAACTCATAAACTAATCCCTGACCAGCAATCGCAGCATCTCCGTGGACAATTATTGGAAGTACTTTTTCAAAGTTTTCTGGAAAGTGTGAATCTTGTTTTGATCTAACAATTCCATTAACTATTGACCCAACAGCTTCTAGATGGGATGGATTCGGAGCAATATTTAAATTGATTTTTTTGCCTTTTATTGTTTCTCTATTGCTAGTCCACCCTAAATGATATTTTACATCTCCATCAAATATTTTCTCCTCATAATCTTTTCCTTCAAATTCACTAAAAATATTTCTAGCTGACTTTCCGAAAATATTTACCAGGGTGCTTAATCTTCCTCTATGAGCCATTCCCATAACAAATTCTTTAACCCCTTTGTCTGCAGCAATTTCAATCAAAATATCTAAAGCAGGAATTAATGATTCACCCCCCTCAAGTGAAAATCTCTTTTGGCCTACATATTTTGTATGTAAAAAATTCTCAAATGAAACTGCCTCTACAAGTTTGCCAAGTAATTGTTTTTTTTGATCAACAGAAAGTTGTGGATGATTATTGTTGACGTTTAATTTGTTTTGAATCCAATCAATCATCCTTGGATTTCTTATATACATATATTCAACACCAATTGAATCGCAATATATCTCTCTAAGATGTTGAATTATAATCTGTAAAGGTTGTGGCCCTATCCCTAAAATTTCCCCTGCATTAAATACAGTGTCTAAATCATCATTGGATAAATCAAAATGCTCTATAGCCAAGCTAGGGTTATATGATCTTCTGTCTCTAACTGGATTAGTTCTAGTAAATAGATGACCTCTTGATCGATACCCATTTATTAAATTTATTACATTAAATTCTTTTTGAACATGATCTGGAATCTGCGAAGTGACCCCTTCAACAATCTCTCCTTGAAAAAGCTTATTACTTCCAAAGTCATAGCCCTGAAAAAAAGCTCTCCAGCTCGGCTCTACTGAATCAGGATCCTTTAAATATTGATCATACAAGTCAGCAAAGAAAACCGTATGAGCAGCGTTTAAAAAAGAAAAATTATCCATTATAAAAATTTCTATTTTTCAGATTACAAAGATAATTAATATTAATTAAAAAGAATAGTAAAACTATATCTTCCTTTGCGTAAGTGAATTACCAAAATTATGAAGAAATTCGCTTTTTTCTTTAGTTAATTTAAGGGATTCTAAAATTTGAAATGCATTGTTGGTGTGTTTTTGAATTTCAACAGCAACTTCATTTCCAATATTACATTTACTATAAATTTCTTTAACCAAAGTTGTTTTCTCTTTAGGATTATCATGAGGGCTATTATACAGTGAAATAAAATTAGATTTTTCATCGCCTGAAAGTAGCTCAAGAGTCTTTATGTATAAGAATGTTTTCTTTTTCTCAATTATGTCGCCACCTATTTTTTTGCCAAAATCATTCTCATTGCCAAAACAATCAAGATAATCATCTTGCAATTGAAATGCTATGCCTAGATTCTTTCCAAATTCATAAATTTTCTCTTGTTCTACCATTGTTGCATTTGCTATAATTGCTCCCATTTTCATTGCTGCGCCAATTAATTCTGCAGTTTTATAGGTTATCATTAATAAATATTCATCCAGAGATATTTCTTGCTTTTTTTCAAAATCTATATCTAATTGTTGTCCCTCGCATACCTTTATCGCTGTTTTGCTAAATAGTGTAGCCATTGGGACAAAAATATTTGCCTCATAATTTTCAAATATCTGATAGGCTAAAATTAACATCACATCTCCAGATAAAATTGCAGTACTGCTATCCCACTTTTGGTGTACTGTAGTATTTCCTCTTCTAAGGGTTGCAGAATCCATAATATCATCATGGACTAAAGAAAAATTATGAAAAATTTCACCAGCCAATGCAGCGTCTAATGCTTTTTTTGGGGGCCCAGAAAAAATATCTGTACTTATCAATGTTAATATGGGTCTAATTCTTTTTCCCTCAAGACTTAGAATATAGTTTACAGGAGCATACAAGTTTTTAGGGACTGCATTGACTGTATATTTTTCTAGATGATCAGCAAACATTTGATGATATTGAGAAAGAGAAAGCATCCTATAATAATATTTGGGTTAAATGTATGATAAAATCCTAATTTAAAAAAGCTTGTTAAAATTATAAAATATGATAGAGTTATAAATAATATCTTATTAAATTTGCAAATGTAAACTATCGTCATGTATAGGACTCATAATTGTGGAGAATTAAGAAAATCTGATATTGGAAAACAGGTTTCCCTTTCTGGATGGGTTCAAAAAATGCGAGATAAAGGATTTATGATTTGGGTAGATTTACGAGATAGATATGGAATCTCTCAATTAATTTTTGATGAACAAAGAACAAGTAAAGATTTATTAAATCAAGCAAAATCATTAGGCCGTGAATTTGTAATACAGATAGATGGAGAGGTTATTGAAAGGGCTTCTAAAAATCAAAATATTCCAACAGGAGATATTGAAATTTTGGTTAAAAACCTTACAATACTAAATAGCTCTACTATTCCACCATTTACAATAGAAGATAATACAGACGGAGGCGAAGAGCTTAGAATGAAGTATAGATATCTAGATATCCGAAGAGAGCCTGTAAAGAAAAATTTAATACTAAGACATCAAATAACTCAACAAGTAAGAAAATATCTTTCTGACAGTTCGTTTATAGAAGTTGAAACCCCATGTTTAATTAAGTCGACCCCAGAAGGTGCTAGAGATTTTGTTGTACCATCTAGGACTAATGAAGGAGAGTTTTATGCCCTACCGCAATCTCCCCAAACATTTAAACAATTACTAATGGTAGCTGGTCTTGATAAATATTTTCAAATTGTCAAATGCTTTAGGGATGAAGATTTAAGAGCAGATCGTCAGCCCGAATTTACGCAAATAGATTGTGAGATGGCATTTGTTAAGCAGGATGATATTTTAAATACTTTCGAAGGACTTATCGTTGATATATTTAAAAAAATCAAAAAGATTGACCTTAATAAATTTCCAAAAATTACATATGACCAGGCAATAGAAAAATATGGAACGGATCAGCCTGATATTAGATTTGGGATGGAATTTGTAGAATTAAATGAAATTTGTCAACATAAAAATTTCAATGTATTTAATTCTGCTGAACTAGTTGTTGGAATTGCTGTCACTGGCGGTAACACATTTACAAGAAAAGAAATTGACAAATATATAGACTGGATAAAAACTCCTCAGGTTGGAGCAATGGGAATGGTGTACGTAAGATGTAACGATGATGGAAAATTTAAATCTTCTGTAGACAAATTTTATGATCAAACAGATCTAAAAAATATTGCTAAAAAAACTAATGCAAGTAAAGGTGATTTAATTATGATTTTATCTGGAGATAAAAATACGGTAAGATCGCAGCTTAGTGCGCTACGCCTTGAAGTGGCTAAAAATCTAGGACTTAGAAATTCAGAAGAATTTGCGCCATTATGGGTTGTAGATTTTCCATTACTAAGCTGGAATGAAGAAGAAGATAAATTTCATGCAATGCATCATCCATTTACCGCACCAAAACCTGATCAAATAGAACTATTAAAAACCTCCCCTGGTTCTGTAAAAGCAAATGCATATGATCTAGTAATTAATGGGAACGAAATAGGTGGAGGATCTATAAGAATTCATGATAAAAGTGTTCAAGAACAAATGTTTAAATGTCTTGGATTTACAAAACAAGAGGCAGAAGAACAATTTGGTTTTCTTATGAATGCATTTCAGTATGGAGCGCCGCCACATGGGGGTATTGCTTTTGGATTAGATCGATTAGTTGCAATTCTTGGTGGAAGTGAAACTATCAGAGACTTCATAGCATTTCCAAAGAATAATGCAGGCAGAGATGTTATGATTGATTCTCCATCAAAAATTTCTCCAGAACAATTAAAAGAGCTTAAACTAAAACAAGATCTATAAAAACATAAATAATGAAAATATTTATTTATGTACTATTTACTATATCACTAATTTTTATCATCTCTGGGTATATAATAGAGGATATTAATTCAGAAAAATTTATAGGTGGTGGCACTTTTCTATTATTCTTTATAGTAATTCCATTATTTCTTTATTATAGATGGCAAAACAAAAAACTTAAGGATTTTATTTTGGATAATGAAGAATTAAAAAAAATGAAAGATGACAACTAATTTAAATTTCTTCTAGCAATAAAAAATTTTTCTAACAACTCTTTAGACTCATTTTCTAAAACACCGCTATTAACTTTTGTTTTAGGGTGTAGCGTGCTTCCCATTATTGTAAATCCTCTTTTTAAATCTTTTGCAGCATAAAACAAATTAGAAATCCTACTCCAATATAATGCTCCAGCGCACATTTGACAAGGCTCTAAAGTAACATACATACTACAACCGTTTAAGAATTTACCGCCAAGATAGTTTTCAGCTGCTGTTATTGCTAAGATCTCTGCGTGGGCAGTAACATCATTTAATGTCTCTGTTAAATTATGTGCTCTTGCTATAATTTGATTTTCTATAACAACTACAGCGCCTATAGGAACCTCTCCTTTTGATAAAGCTAACTGTGCTTCTTCAATAGCCTTATTCATAAAATATTTGCTGTCGTATTCTAACTTCATTAAGTTATTATTTTAATATTCATTGGCTGTTATTTTTTTATAGATTAAGAGCGCCTGACTATCTGAGAAAGATGCAATATAGTGGCATATTTCTAATATCCTGTAATATAAGTCTGATTTATTAATATCTATTGTATCAGGCAAAAGATTAAGTATTAGTTTATCATAACTATTATATGTCCCTGCATACATATTATTAGCTGCAGTAATATAGCTTTCTAATAAAACGCCTATAAGATTATATCCTGCAATTTCTTTTTCTGTGACTTCTTTAGACTCATATATGTTCTCTACACTGATTTTAATTATATCTGAAATCTGAGCTTTGTATTTACTTCGATCTAAAAGAGATGATTGAAAAACCCCCTGAATAATCTCTGCTTCATTATTCATAAATATCTCAACGCACTCATTTATCAAAGTGTTTATAGATAAAGCCCTTAAGTAACTTATCCTATCGGTTGTATTACTTAATTGGTGATATTTTTCAGTATTAATTGAATCCCTTACCAAATTAATTAGATATTCTAAAGCGAATTCTTCTTCAATTAATCCAAGATTTATGCCGTCCTCAAAGTCAATTATTGTATAGCAGATATCATCTGCTGCCTCAACTAAATATGCTAATGGATGTCTAATATAACTCCCCGTTTCATCCTTTGTTAACCCAAGTTCCTGTGCTATATCAATAAATACATCTAACTCACTTTGAAAGAAACCATATTTCTTATGGGAAACATTAGTAGTTGGTTTAATTGGAAGTGATTCCTTAGGATATTTGACAAAAGCTCCCAAGGTAGCATAACTTAAGCGAAGCCCTCCTTGTCTTCCGATCCGAGATTGTGTTAATATTTTAAACCCATTAGCATTACCTTCAAAATCACACAAATCTTGATATTGTTTTTTAGTTAAATCCTTTGAAAATTCTTTGCCTTTTCCTGAAATAAAGAACTGCCCAATAGATTTTTCTCCAGAATGACCAAATGGAGGATTACCTATATCATGTGCTAATGAAGCAGAAGCTACAATAGCTCCAAAATCATTGGCCTGGTATCTATATTGTTCTCTTAACTCTGGATATTTTTCTAATACTTTCATTCCCACCTTTCTACCTAGGGACCTTCCCACAACGCTAACTTCTAAACTATGAGTTAGCCTAGTATGAACAAAATCTTCGCTTGAAAGCGGAACTACCTGTGTTTTGTCTTGAAGGCTTCTAAATTCGGAAGAGAAAATTATTCGATCATAATCCACTTCAAATCCAAGTCGTGTTTCGTCCTGATCTTTTCTTTCTCTTTTTTGAGTATCACCAAATCTTTTTAATGACAATAATTTCTCCCAGTTCATTCTTTTATTTCCTGATTAGCAATATAATCAAAAGTATTAATTCCTAAAGTTAAAATACTAATATTAATGTCCTAAAATCATATCTAATTAATAACATTCAGTTAACATTAAGATTACATTATAAAATGATATTTGCATAGTATTTTAAATTAAGTGATGAAAAAAATTTTATTAATGATTATAGTTTTATCTCCTCTGGTTGCTTTTTCTCAAGATAGAGAAGATCAAGTTAACACGAAAGGTCAAGCACACTTTAAGGTTTTTTGGAATTATCATTATGATTATACAAAAGATGTTGATCAAGTAAGCGCCTTTGAATTAACTAGAGTTTATCTTGGATATAAATATACATTTAATGACAAAATCTCTGCAAAAATAACCTATGATATAGGAAAGAATGATGCAGGGAGTAAACACACTGCATTTATAAAAATTGCTCAATTGGATTATAAAATCAATCCTAGTATTAAAATCAGTATGGGATTACTTGGGGGCAAACAATATAATGATCAAGAAAAACACTGGGGGTATAGATATATATATAAAACGCTTCAGGATGAAAATAAATTTGGCCCAAGTGCTGATTTAGGAATTAATGCAGAATTAGAAATTAGTAAAGTACTAATGGCAAACCTATTCATTGTTAATGGAGAAGGGTATAAAAATCTTCAAGATGATAATGGAAATCAAAGATTTGGTATGAGCTTAATTTATAATCCGTCAAAACTAATAACTACTAAATTATATTATGACACGCATGCCTCTGAAAATTCTAAATCCTTAAATAACATTGCGTTTTTTGCTGGATATAAAGCTGATTCTTGGAAAATAGGTGCAGAATATAATAAAATGGAAAATGGGACAAGCTATAAAACAGCAATAGATGATCATAATTTAGAAGGAATCTCTGTTTATGGAAGTTATATATTTAATGATAAAATTGAAATATTTGCTCGATTTGATGAAATATCTTCAAATACATTAAACGGTCAAAACAGTAGCTGGAACTATGAAAAAGACGGAATTCTAATACTATTTGGAGCGCAATACATAGCAGCAAAAGGAGTGAAATTTTCAATAAACTCTAGAAATTTTAATTATATAAATGATGATATAGAAGATTCATCATTTATATATTTTAATGCTGAATTTAAATTATAAAAACAAGAAATGGAGAATATATATTTATTAATGTTAGTTGCTTTGATAGGTTTGGCTATTGCAGATCTTGTTGTAGGTGTTAGTAATGATGCTGTTAATTTTTTAAACTCTGCCCTTGGTTCTAAAGTTCTTTCATTTAGAACAATTATGATTGTTGCCAGTATAGGTATTGCAGTTGGAGCAGTGTTCTCTAGTGGCATGATGGAAGTAGCAAGAAAAGGGATATTTAATCCAGGGGAATTTATGTTCAGTGAAATCATGATAATTTTTATGGCAGTAATGATTACTGATATTTTGTTGCTTGATTTCTTTAATACTCTTGGTTTGCCAACCTCTACTACAGTCTCTATTGTCTTCGAATTGTTAGGAGCATCTGTTGCTATGGCATTAATTAAGATTGGATTAGACAATGGAAATTTCTCTGATCTAGCAATGTATATAAACACATCAAAAGCAACACAAATAATTCTCGGTATCTTACTCTCGGTGGTAGTTGCATTTTCCATTGGGGCATTAGTTCAATGGGTTTCTAGACTTCTGCTTTCTTATAATTTTGCAGCAAAAGCAAATTGGGTAGGTTCAATCTTTGGAGGTATCGCTTTAACTGCAATTACCTATTTTATTTTAATGAAAGGAATAAACGGGACAACATATGCAAAAGAAAGCTTTGATATAATTGGAGGCATGACAATTACAGATTATTTAGAAGTTAATGTTATTTCAATTGTTGCTTGTAGTTCTATTTTCTGGTCTCTATTATCTTACTTTTTTATAACTGTTATAAAAGCGAATATTTATAAAATAATTATTGCTGTTGGTACATTTGCATTAGCTCTAGCCTTTGCCGGAAATGATCTGGTTAATTTTATTGGAGTACCAATAGCGGCATGGCAATCCTATGAAGCTTGGATGGCTTCAGGGCTGGCTGCCAATGAATTTAGCATGCAAGTATTAGCCTCTAAAGTGCCTACCCCAAATTATCTTTTATTTGCTGCTGGTGTAATAATGGTGTTGACACTATGGTTCTCTAAAAAAGCTCATAGAGTTGTTAAAACCTCGATAGACCTGTCTGAACAAGGAGAAACTGAAGAAAGATTTAGGCCTAATTATTTATCAAGAACTTTAGTTAGAGCAGGAGGCAACACTGCCGATTTAATATCAAAAATTTTACCAGATTCTATAAATACTTTTATTGAAAAACAATTTATAGTTCCTCAACTACCAGCAAAGAAGGTCAATAAAGCCGATAAGCCTGCATTTGATGTGATTCGTGCCTCAATTAATCTTATGGTCGCAAGTATTCTAATTTCAATTGCTACTTCTTATAAATTACCTCTCTCTACAACTTATGTAACTTTTATGGTTGCAATGGGGACATCGCTTGCTGATAGAGCTTGGGGGAGTGAGAGTGCTGTATATAGGGTGGCAGGTGTGCTGAATGTTATTGCTGGATGGTTTGGCACAGCTATTATTGCATTTCTTGCAGCTGGAACTATTGCCTATTTAATCAATATAAGTGAATTAATGATTGCTATTTTATTGTTCATTGCAATAATCATAATGATAAGACATTACATCCGTGGGAAATCTAAAAATGATATTGGAATCGATGAGGGGCTAGTATTAGCTGAGAGTAGTTCATTGCAAGGAGTTATACATGAAAGTGCAAAAACTATTGCTAAATTAATCAAGCGTGGGAACAAGGTTTATAATAATACAATTGAAGGGCTTTCTAGGCAAGACTTAAGCCTCCTGGATAAAAATAATAAGCAAATTAATAAGTTATCTCAAGAAGTTGATGATTTAAAAAACAAGCTTTTCTATTTTATTAGAAACTTAGATGAATCTAGTTTAGGCGCTAGTAATTTTTATATAAACCTTTTAGGTTACCTGCAAGATATTACTCAATCATTAGAATACATCTCTAAAACAAGTCATAAGCACATTAACAATAATCATAGTAAATTAAGGCTAAGTCAAATAAGAGATTTAATAGAAATTGACAAAGCCATGAATGATTTATTTGAAGAAATTAAAATTTCATTTGAAAAACGATCATTTCACAAAATGGAAGTAATTTTAAAAAACAAAAACAAAGCATTTAGGATAGTTGATGATAAGATTGAGGCTCAAATTTCTAGGACAAGGACCACAGAGGCAATAAGTCCAAGGAATACAACGCTTTACTTTAGTATTCTACAAAAGACTAAGGATCTTTTAAAGGCAATAATGAGTTTAATAGAGGAATATTATCTTTCTCATGATAGCAGTATTGAGCCTGCAAGAGCAACTAATAATTCCTAGCAATATTTAGCAGCCATAAATTTAAAAGCTCCTAACTATAGTAAAGTAATTAGGAGCTTTCCTTACTTGTCTTTTTATGTTTATGAGCCACACATTAAGCAATCATCTCCTTCACCTTCTTTTGTCTTTGCTATTAATTCTTTTATCTCTTTCGGAGACATAGGCTCAACATCAATTTCTTTAGTTTTTGCAAACTTTTCTGCTGTTTTCTTTGCTGTTTTCTTTTTATTTGCAACAACTTCAGGCTTTTCATCCTTAACAATTGACTCCTTTGGAACAGGTTCTTCCTCAACTTTTTTGTCTAACGTAAACTTGATTGCATCAACTGCACTCTTAGTTCTTAAATAATACATTCCTGTTTTAAGTCCGCTCTTCCATGCATAAAAATGCATGGACGTAAGTTTAGCCATAGTAGCGCCTTCAACAAATAAATTTAATGATTGTGACTGGTCTATAAAATACCCTCTATGCTTAGCCATATCAATTATATCCTTCATGCTCAGCTCCCAAACAGTTTTATATAATTCTTTAATATCATCAGGAATAATGTCAATATTTTGTATTGATCCATTTGCTCTCATGATTTCTTGTTTTAATTGTTCATTCCATAATCCTAAAGCAACAAGATCTTCTAATAAGTGTTTGTTGACAATAATAAATTCTCCAGAAAGCACTCTTCTTGTATATATGTTAGAAGTGTAGGGCTCAAAGCATTCATTGTTGCCAAGAATTTGAGAAGTACTGGCTGTAGGCATTGGTGCTACAAGCAATGAATTTCTTACCCCATGTTTTAATACATCCTTTCTAAGTTTAGCCCAATCCCATAATCCACTAAGATCTTTTTCGTCTACATCCCATAAGTTATGCTGGAATTTTCCTTCACTAATAGGTGAGCCATTATACGTTTCATATTTTCCATTCTTCTTTGCCTCTTCTACCGATGCAGTTGCGGCTGCATAGTAGATAGTCTCAAAAATATCTTGATTTAATTTTTTTGCTTCATCACTAGTAAATGGCATTCTTAATTTAATGAATGTATCTGCTAATCCTTGTACACCAATGCCTATAGGTCTATGGCGGAAGTTGGAATTCTGAGCTTCAATAACAGGATAATAATTTCTATCTATTACTCTATTTAAATTTTTAGTTACTCGCTTAGTTATTCTAAATAATTCTTGATGATCAAACGCCCCGTCCTTAATAAACATTGGAAGGGCAATAGAAGCTAAATTACAAACTGCAATTTCATCAGGAGATGTGTATTCTAAAATTTCCGTACACAAATTTGAAGATCTAATTGTTCCTAAATTTTGCTGATTAGATTTTAAGTTAGCAGCATCTTTATATAGCATATATGGATTCCCTGTTTCAATTTGAGCTTCTAAAATTTTCTCCCATAATTCTCTTGCTTTTATTGATTTTCTCCCTTTACCTTCCTTTTCATATTTAATATATAACTTGTCAAACTCCTTGCTATGAACATCACAAAGACCAGGACATTCATTAGGGCACATTAATGTCCATTCACTATCGGCTTCAACTCTTTTCATAAATAAGTCTGGCATCCACATTGCGTAAAACAAGTCTCTAGCTCGCATTTCCTCTTTTCCATGATTTTTCTTTAATTCAAGGAAATCAAATATGTCTGAATGCCAAGGCTCAATATAGATTGCAAAACTTCCTTTTCTTTTTCCACCACCTTGATCTACATATCTAGCAGTGTCGTTAAAGACTTGTAGCATTGGGACAATTCCATTGCTTGTTCCATTAGTTCCTGCAATATAACTCCCTGTTGATCTTATATTATGAATTGACAAGCCAATACCTCCAGCAGACTGTGAAATCTTTGCAGTTTGTTTTAATGTATCATATATTCCTTCAATACTATCATCCTTCATTGTAAGTAAGAAGCATGATGACATTTGTGGCTTAGGTGTTCCTGCATTAAACAATGTTGGAGTTGCGTGAGTAAAATATTTTTTACTCATTAATTCATAAGTTTCTATCGCTGCGTCTAAATCGTTTAAGTGAATTCCAATTGAAACCCTCATTAACATATGCTGAGGTCTTTCAGCAATTTTGCCATTTAGTTTTAATAAATATGATCTTTCTAAAGTTTTAAATCCAAAATAATCATATCCAAAATCCCTATTATATATTATAGTAGAATCTAGTAGTTCCTTGTTTTCAGAAATTACTTTATAAACTTCATCTGAAAGCAGAGGGGCTGTTTTGCCAGTCCTTGGATTAATATAATTATATAGATCATCCATGACTTCACTAAATATTTTTTTTGTGTTCTTATGTAAATTAGAAACAGAAATTCTTGCAGCTAATATTGCATAATCTGGATGAGCAGTAGTTAAGGTTGCAGCTATTTCAGCGGCAAGATTATCAAGCTCACTAGTAGTAACACCGTCATACAAACCTTCAATAACACGCATTGCTACTTTGACTGGATCAACCAATGGATTTAATCCATAACAAAGTTTTCTAACACGAGCCGTAATTTTGTCAAACATTATAGGCTCACTTTTGCCATCTCTCTTAACTACATACATATAGGGTCAAAAAAATTTATATCTCTTTTTGAGATAATTAATAACTCTTTTAAATTGTTTGAACAGTTTAGTTAATCTAATTAAAAATCAGCGTCAAAACTAAATTTATCCTTCTCTTCTTCCTTGCTTAATACACCTGCTTTTTGATATTCAGAAACACGTTTTTCAAAAAAGTTTGTTTTCCCTTGTAAAGAAATCATGTCCATGAAATCAAATGGATTAGAAGAGTTGAATTCCTTCTCACATCCAAGTTCC
Source organism: uncultured Flavobacteriales bacterium (assembly GCA_913031385.1). Classification (GTDB taxonomy): domain Bacteria; phylum Bacteroidota; class Bacteroidia; order Flavobacteriales; family Flavobacteriaceae. The sequence continues at coordinate 26,498 of CAJWCT010000009.1, forward strand.
ACAAGCAACCTGTCAGTTACAAATTCTAGATACTGAGTCATAAGCTTTGCATTCATTCCAATTAAACTAATTGGCAATGATTCTGTAATAAACATCCTTTCAATGTCAAGTGCATTAACCAAAATTTCTTTAATTCTTTTTGGCGGCACTTTATTTACTAAGTGATTATTATGTAGATGGACTGCAAAATCACAATGTACTCCTTCGTCTCTAGAAATTAATTCGTTTGAAAAAGTCAGCCCCGGCATAAGTCCTCTTTTCTTTAACCAAAAAATTGAACAAAAAGCGCCAGAAAAAAAGATACCTTCTACAGCGGCAAATGCAATTAATCTCTCGGCAAAGCTGGGAGATTCAATCCATTTTAATGCCCATTGTGCTTTTTCCATTATAGCAGGAAACCTGTCAATAGCATTGAATAGCATGTCCTTTTCCTGCTCGTCCTTAACATAAGTATCAATCAATAAAGAATATGTTTCACTATGAATATTCTCCATCATAATTTGAAAGCCATAAAAGAATTTTGCTTCACTATATTGAACTTCATTAACAAAATTCTCTGCTAAATTTTCATTAACAATACCATCACTGGCTGCAAAAAAAGCAAGTATATGCTTGATAAAATATCTTTCATCATCATTAAGCTTATTGGCCCAATCCGATAAATCTTGGTGTAGATCAATCTCTTCTGCCGTCCAAAAACTAGCCTCTGATTTTTTATACCATTCCCAAATATCGTGATGCTGAATTGGAAATATTACAAATCGATTTTTGTTTTTTTTTAGCAAAGGCTCTACAAAAGCTGACATAATATTTTTATTAAATAAAAAATTTAATTTACATTGCGACTAACAAATAGACAAAATTGTTGTCGAAAATGAAAGGCATTTTTATTAACATTTTCAATAAGTTTTTAACAAACAGGTCAGGCAAAAAAAATAATTAATTTTTATAAAAAAATTATGCAAAAAATAAGTGTCGTTATTTCAATTTTGACAATACTAATTATACTGTTTAATATTACACTAATAGATTTTAGTGATTTTTTTTCAGAAAAAAATACGGTTGCAATCATCACAATAATTGCTGGTTTGTGTTGTCTAATGCTTCTACTAATTATAAGAGTTTCAAATAAAATAAAAAATTACAATAAAGAAAAATAATTAATTTTATTGATCGATATGACACACTTCAATGCCGGCCTTTTCTAAAAAATCAACCCCTGATTTATCCCTATAATTCTCCCGGTAGACAACTCTTTTTATATTGGCCTGATGAATTAATTTGCTACACTCCTTGCATGGACAAAGAGAGATATACAAGGTGGCTCCCTCGCATGACTGCGTGGAAGATGCTACCTTAGAAATCGCATTAGCCTCCGCGTGCAATACATACCATTTAGTATATCCATCATCATCTTCACAGATGTTTTCAAATCCAGAAGGAGTCCCGTTAAAGCCGTCAGAAATAATCATATTATTCTTAACGATTATAGCTCCAACCTGTCTTCGCTCACAATAAGAAAGCTTACCCCATTCGTTAGCAATCTTTAAATAGGCAAGATCATATTTATGTTGTTTTTCTGGTGTCAATTTTTAGAAATAAATAATGTTAAAAATATAAAATTAATTGTTCTTAAAGGCTTCTAATCCGCAATTTAAAAATGCTAAATATTCTTCTTCATCAGGTGTATAGCCAACAGGATTATTTAGAATCTCATTAGAGTTTGGATCATAAAGTATATAATAGGGCTGAGAATTTGTCTTAAAATATTGTGCCTGAAAATAGGCCCACTTATGACCATAGTTAATTAGCTTTCTTACTCCCTTTCCGTTAGTTCTTGTTACTAATAATTGTTCATTATCTGGCAATATTTTTTTGTCATCTACATATAAAGAAATTAATACATAGTTTTCTCTAATGGCACTATCTACTTGTTTTAATGGCCAGACATGTTCCTCCATTTTTCTGCAATTAACACACGCATATCCTGTAAAATCTAACAAGATTGGTTTGTTAGATTTTTTAGCATATTCGATCCCAGATTTTAAATCTTTAAAACAATTCAAATTGTTTGGACATTCCTTAGGAGCAAGATAACTGTAGCCCAAAGGAGGTGCCAGGCCACTAAGTAAACTCAATGCTCTATAGGATTGAGTTTGCTTATTATAAATTAACCCCGATGCTAAATATAGAGCAAAGCCTAAAGACAGCAATGCAAATACTGCTCTTGTAAATGAAATGTTCTTAGGTTTTATTTCATTTGGAAATTGGATTTTTCCGAAAAGATATATTGCCATTAAAAGAAAAATAATGAACCATAAAATTAAAAATACTTCGATTTTAATAATTCCCCAATGGGCAACTAAATCAGCATTAGACAAAAACTTTAATGCTAAGGCAAGTTCTATAAATCCTAAAGAGACCTTTATAGTATTTAACCATCCACCCGACTTTGGCAGTGATTCTAACATGTTTGGGAACATTGCAAATACTGCAAAAGGGAGCCCCAGCGCAAGCCCAAACCCGCCCATTCCAGCAGTTAATTCCCAAGCAGCCGAATCATTAGAAATAGATCCAGCAAGTAGTGAGCCTAATATAGGCCCAGTACAAGAAAAGGACACTATTGCCAATGTAAGAGCCATAAAAAATATTCCTATAATACCTCCAGCTGATTCTCTTTTAGCTGACTTATCAACCCAAGATGAAGGAAGGGATAATTCATAATATCCAAAGAAGGAAAATGCGAATAAAAGAAATATGATAAAAAAGAAAATGTTTAAGTATACGTTTGTTGAAATATCATTTAATATATCAGGATTTACAGAATCCAATAAATGAAATGGAATGCTCAAAATTAAATATACTAACACAATAAAGACTCCATATAATATAGCATTGGAATAACCATTTGTATTATCATTTTTCTTAGTAAAGAAACTAACCGTTAAAGGAATCATTGGGAACACACATGGTGTCAGCAATGCAAGTAGTCCGCCTATAAAACCAAGCCCGAAAATATTAAATAGGGTTTTAGTTGGGCTAGAAACCGTTGTGGTATTTGCTGATGAATTGCTACAATTAACTTTTGATTTTTTAATATCAGTAGGTAAAAATCCATATAGAATTAAATTATTTTTTTCTAGATTATTTTGATTTATAGAAATCGTTTCTTTAACATCACTTTCTAATACTTTATTTGATAAATTAAATTTAAAATCAATTATTTCAGGGGCTAGACATTGCGTATCATCACAAGTCATAAACTCAAAACCACCTGAAACAGGATTATCATAATTAATTATTTCAACCTTTTGTCTGAAAATTGCTTGGTTATAGAACTTAGACACTACCATGTCGAATACGAGGTCGTTTTGCGTTACCATATTAATAGAATCCTCAACCACTTCACCAATGAGTTTATAATTTGAAGATTCCGTAAAATAAAATGTTGTTGCGATTGGGCCTCCTTCATCTACAGTTTTTGAATAAATTGCCCAATTGGGATCAATATCTGCAATAAATACTAATTCATATTTATTTTCTTCAATTTGCTCTGAATGAAAGTTCCATTTTACAGGCTCTAAAATTTGTGAATTTAAAGATGTAAAGCAAAAAGAAAATATTATGAATAAAATTCTATCTAGCTTCATTATTAAGTAATATATTCTGCAAAGAAATTAAAAAAATTTTATTGATTAATATAATAAATGTTTTTTCTCGTTAGAAGCCCAGCCAGCTTGAGATTTATAATCAACAAAATAAATTTTCAAATCTGCCTGAGATTTATGTTCAACAAAAAATAATTTAAAATCTGCCTGAGACTTATAATCAACAAAAAACCATAATCCTTCGTTGCCTTTTGCTTGAGATTTATAATCAAGTTTATACACTAAAAGATCTGCTTGGCTTTTGTGCTCTACAACGAATATATTAACATCTGCTTGAGATTTATAATCTACAGAGTAAAAAGTCTGTGAATTTGCTGAAAAAAAACTAACTAAAAAAATAGTAAAAACCAATCTCATATCTCAATATAGAAATAATTTAATTTATTCTATAGGATACATGTTAAAGTTTTGATTATCAAAATAATTAATTCTATTAGGCATTGTAT
>CAJWCT010000010.1 GCA_913031385.1 uncultured Flavobacteriales bacterium
GGACTTTCTAAACTCTTAGTAGCTGCCTCAACTGAATCACACATCATTACCAATGCGGTTTCCTTGCTAAATGGCTTAGGTCCACTATACTTATAGTCTTCAATATTAGGCTTTAAATTTAAATTAAGATCATTTTCATAGAAATAATGAACAACGCTTGTTCCATGATGAGTTCTAATAAAATCAATTATTCTATTAGGTAAGTTATTTTTCTTAGCCATTTCTACTCCTTTAGAAACATGATCTAAAATAATATTCACACTTTCTAATGATGATAATTTATCATGTGGATTAGTTCCTGTTACCTGATTTTCAGTAAAATATGAAGGATTATTCATTTTTCCTATATCATGATATAAAGCTCCAACCCTAGCAAGCATAGAATTACCTCCAATTTCATTTGCTGAGGATTCTGCTAAATTTGCAACATTCATTGAATGATGAAATGTGCCTGGAGCTTTATTTGAAAGCTCTTTTAATAATGGTGAGTTGGTGTCTGATAGTTCAAGTAATGAGACATCAGAAACTAAATTAAATACCTTCTCATATATATATATTAAAGGATAAACAAATAGGGTAAGAAGTCCGCATAACATAAATAGGAGAAAATTAAAAATCTCTAGATTGTCAATATTTCCTTCATGAATCACAAAAAAGGAAAAATATGATATCATATAAACTACGGTGATTTGACCTACAGTTATAAATAAATTTGCACGTTTGTAAAGGTCGTCAGAAGATATTATTGTAATTACACCTACAATTATATTTAAAAAAATAAATTCATAACTATTAGGAACAATAAAACCTAATAACATTACCGTTACAGAGTGAACAAAAAAAGCAATCCTTGAATCAAAAAAAGCCTTTAATAATAGGGGTAAAATACAGATCGGTATTACAAATACATAGCTAGATTCTATGCTAACAACGAATGTTGTAATCAAAACAAGAAGTGTGACGTTAAAGAAAACTAAGGACAGTTGATTGAGATTTAAGTATATCTTTTTTCTAAACTTTCTTATAAATAATATAATCATAAGAAGAGTCAGAATAACAAGCAATGAATAAGAAGAAATTATTAAGTAATAGTTTGTTTTAGAGACACTACTTGTTTCATATTCGTTTTTCAAAGATTCTAAAATCTTTAATTTATCTCCTTCAACCACCTCTCCTTTTGATATAATTAATGTTTCCTTTTCAATTATACCTCTATTCGGAGATACATTAGCTAATGCCTCTTCAATAGAGTTTTTAGTCAAGCTTTCATTTAAAGAAATATTAGATTCAACCAAATCAAAAAGTATAGATACTATCTGAGGTTTATATTCCTGTACATTTAAAGAAATAATTTCATTATTAATAAAAGTTAACAAATCTTCAGGTTTATGAAAATCTGTAAAATATCCAGAATTTACTTGTTTGTTATTAATTAGCAATGAGACTATCTGATTAGACTTATAATCATAATTTTCATCTAAAAGACCTCTCGAATATATATTATAAAGTATAGTAACACCAGTGCTTTTTATAAGTTTAAGCGCTCTCTTGTTTAAAGTGTTAATTACACTATCATTTGAAGGGTTGTCTATTTTAGTATATAGTAAATTGAGTGATTTGTTTAAAACTAAAGAGTCTTTATTGAAGAATACTTTAGTGGCGAGTCTAATATTAGTTTTTTCTTCATCTAATTCTTTATCAGTCTTTTTTATTGCAAAATCAAATGGTGCGTATAGATTATCTGATTGCCAAGGACGACCATTTTCAAAGTTATATTTGAATTTACCGCTCTTTGGAAAAAAATAAATTATTACAACACATGATACTATAAAAAGTAAGATCCGATAGATTCTGCCTAGATTTGTCTTTAAACGATCAAATATATTTGCCATAACATGATTATATAACAATCAAAATTAGTAAATATTACATATAGGATATAATGATGACTAATAATTATTAATTTGTTAACTTTAAAATCTGTTAATTTTTAAAATTTATTATGAATAAAGATGTTGTCATTGTTAGCGCAGTTAGAACTCCTATTGGCAGTTTTCTCGGATCATTATCAAATGTTTCTGCAGTTGATTTAGGAGCTATAGCTATATCAGGTTCATTAAACAAAATTAACATATCACCTGAAGTTGTAGATGAAGTTCTATTTGGCAATGTTGTTCAAGCAGGATTAGGTCAAGCTCCTGCAAGACAAGCAGCAATTAAAGCTGGTATTCCAAATTCTGTTCCTTGTACTACAATAAACAAAGTATGTTCTTCTGGTATGAAATCTGTAATGCTGGCAGCACAATCAATATCATTAGGTATTAATGATGTAGTTGTTGCTGGAGGAATGGAGAATATGAGTCAAATACCTCACTATATAAACCTTAGAAAACCTCATAAATACGGGGATAAAGCCATGTTAGACGGTCTTCAACATGATGGACTTACTGATGTTTATTGTAATCAAGCTATGGGAGTCTTAGGAGACAAGTGTGCAAGTGAATATAAATTTAGTAGAGAAGATCAGGATAATTATGCTATTCAATCCTACAAGAGAGCATCTAATGCATGGAAAGAAAATAAATTTAAAGAAGAAGTAGTACCTGTTGAAATTACACTTAGAAATGGGAAAAAAGTAATAATCGAAGAAGATGAAGAGTTTAAGAATATTAACTTTGATAAAGTTTCACAGCTAAAACCAGCTTTTGCTAAAGACGGAACTGTAACAGCAGCTAATGCATCTACATTGAGTGATGGAGCTTCAGCAATAGTTCTTATGAGTAAAGAAAAATGCTCTGAATTAAACCTCACTCCTATTGTTACAATTAAATACTATTGTGATGCTGCGCAAGACCCTGAATGGTTTACAACTGCCCCATCAATTGCTGTAAATAAAATTCTTTTAGAAACAGGGCTAAATATTAGGGATATTGATTTTTTTGAATTCAATGAAGCTTTTTCTGTAGTAGCTTTAGCTAACATGAAAATTTTAGATATTAAAGATAATATAGTAAATATTCACGGCGGAGCTGTCTCATTGGGACACCCTTTAGGTTGTTCTGGAGCTAGGATATTAACTACATTATGCCATGTACTAATGCAAAATAAAGCTAAAAGAGGAGTAGCAGCAATATGTAATGGCGGTGGCGGTGCTTCAGCAATGTTAATTGAACGTAATTAATAATTTATAAAAAGATTATTTAATCAATTTTGCTTTCAATATCTTCAGCAATAGCTTTAAATTTATTATAATTATCCATATCGTCAATTGCTGAATATATATTTCTTAATGTTCTAACTGCACTAAGATTATTGTTGTCAAGCTCATAAACAGATTCTAAATAAGGTATTGCTGAGTTATATAGGTCTTCTCTAACTATTTTAAGTTCATCATATCTATTATAATCTGCATTAGAGGTCCCTAGTGAATTCATTTCTTCAATAATTGATTCTTCTTTTTTCAAGACTAAAGCTGCAGCGTTTAAATAGGCTTTAGTATAGGTAGAATCTGTTTCAATAGCCTTATTATAATGAGACATTGCTTTATCAACATCTCCTTTATCAGAAGATATAACACCTAGATTAAAGTGTAAATCAGCATTTTCTGGTTCTATTTCTAACGCTTTCGTTATTAGTTTTTCATAGGATTCTACATCTCCCATTTCCCATCTTATATTAGATTCTAACAATACAATATTTATATCATTTTCATCTATGTTTTTAGCTTTTTCAATGAAACTTAAAGAGCTTTCATAATCTTTATTATTTTTATAAATTGCAGCCATTGATCTAAGTACATTCATCTCAACAGATTCTAACTCTAAGTCTATTGGATTTTCATGTGTTCCAGCCTTAATAAATAATTTTCTCTGATCTGGAGAAGCAAATAATTGATCTTCCCCTGTAGCTTTTTCAGTAGCATAATAATTAGTGGTTATACCTGTAAAATCTAAATCAATTAACTCATTATAAAATGAAAGAGCCTGGTCAAAATCTTTATTTTCGGTCGCAACCAAAGCGGCATTATACAGGTACAATGTATCATTTGGAGATACTCTATAAGACATCTCTAAATTCAAATATGCAGATTTATAATCTTCTTGCTCAAGACTTTTCTTAGAATCCTCGACAAAACGATTTAACATAGCTATTCGTAGTTCTTTAGCCTTTGGAGTATATACTTTAGTGCTTGACGTGGATTCTAGATCAATTGCTTTATTTAAATTTTCTAACGCAACAGAAGATTCTTCAATATTTGAGCCTCCATTAGCATAATTTGCAACACCTTTTAAATAATGATATTTTATAGTTGTTTTAGCATCCATCTGACTAGCCAATTTTTCTGCCAATTGGATATTTTGTTTAGCAGCTGAGTAATCTTCAGATTTTATATTTCTTTCGGCTAGTTTTAATTCTTTTTTCTGGCTATAGCTTATAGTAATACAAAAGCAGATAAGTATTAGATAAAAATTCTTTCTCATAATTTTAAAAATTAAATTATTCTTCAGTATTTTCTTGTTCTTCATTTGTTATCTCAAGAGATATGTCTTTGTTTGATTTTATAACATTCTCTACCTCACTTGATGTTGTGTTTTCAGTTTGCACAATAGTTTCTTCCTGTTCATCTTGTTCTTCGTGCATCACCTTGGCAACAGCAGCTATAGAGTCTCCCTTTTTTATATTAATTAACTTAACCCCTTGAGTTGCCCTTCCCATTACTCTAAGATCTTTAACAGCCATTCTAATAGCAATACCGGATTTATTTATTATCATTAAACCATTAGAGTCATTAACATTCTTTATTGAAACTAAGCTTCCCGTTTTATCTGTAATAGAGATAGTTTTAACACCTTTACCTCCTCTATTGGTTATTCTATAATCTTCTAGCTTTGATCTTTTGCCATATCCATTGGATGAAACAACTAATATATTGCTTTCCATATCATTAACAGACACCATGCCTATAACTTCATCTTTATCATGTTGGAGCCTTATTCCTCTTACTCCAGAGGCGCTTCTTCCCATAGGCCTGGTTTTAACCTCCTCAAATCTAATAGCTTTACCAGATTTTAATGCCATCATAACCTGACTTTCTCCATTAGTTAGTTTTGCGACAAGCAATTCATCACCTTCTCTAATAGTTATTGCATTAATACCATTGATACGTGGTCTTGAATACTTTTCTAAAGATGTTTTCTTTACTTGACCTTTTTTAGTAGCCATTATTACATAATGTTGATTTATATAATCTTCATCCTTTAAATCTTTAGTACATATAAAGGCTTTTACCTTGTCATCTTGTTCGATATTAATTAAGTTTTGAATAGCTCTACCTTTTGATGTTCTGCTCCCCTCAGGAATTTCATATACTCTCATCCAAAAACATTTTCCTTTTTGAGTAAAGAATAGCATGTATTGGTGATTTGTTCCAATAAAAAGTTTCTCCAAAAAGTCTTCATTTCTAGTGGTGGAAGCTTTTTGACCGACCCCTCCTCTATTCTGAACTCTATATGCATCTAGTGGAGTTCTTTTTATATATCCAGCATGTGAAATAGTAATAACAACTTTTTCATCTGGGATCATATCTTCAATAGATAAATCTCCTCCAGAATATTCTATTCTAGACCTTCTTTCATCACCATATTTCTTTCTAACTTCAATTAATTCGTTAGTAATAATTTCCATTCTTCTATCTTCTGTGTCTAAAATATTTTTAAGATCAGTAATTAGCTTTTTAATTTCATTATACTCGTTTCTTAGTTTGTCTTGTTCTAATCCAGTAAGTTGTCTTAAACGCATTTCAACAATTGCTTTTGACTGAATTTCTGACAACTTATATTTATTCATTAAGTTTTCTCTAGCCTCATCAGCATTTTTGGACGCTCTAATTAACTTAATAACATCATCTATGTTATCTGATGCAATAATTAATCCTTCTAGAATATGACATCTTTCTTCGGCTTTCTTTAATTCGTACTTGGTTCTTCTTACAACAACTTCATGTCTATGCTCAACAAAATACTTAATCATCTGTTTTAGATTAAGTGTTCTAGGTCTACCTTTTACAAGACATACGTTGTTAACACTAAATGAAGATTGAAGTTGAGAATATTTGTATAATTTATTTAAAACAATATTAGGTATTGCATCTCTTTTTAGCACAAAGACAATTCTCATCCCATTTCTATCAGATTCATCTCTTATTGTAGAAATTCCTTCAATTTTTTTATCATTAACTAAGTTTGCAATCTTCTTTATAAGTTCAGATTTATTTACTTGATAAGGAATTTCTGAAACTATTATACATTCTCTACCATCAACTTCTTCAATTTCAGCTTTGGCTCGAACAACAATTCTCCCTCTTCCTGTATGGAAAGCATCTTTAACTCCTTCATAGCCATAAATTATACCACCTGTAGGAAAATCTGGCGCTTTCACAAAACTCATTAATTCATCAATTTCTATATCATTGTTATTGATATATTCAATTGTACCATCTATAACTTCAGTTAGATTATGAGGCGCAATATTTGTTGCCATACCAACTGCGATACCAGAAGCTCCATTTATTAAAAGAGCAGGAATTTTTGTAGGCAGGACTGTTGGCTCTTTAAGACTATCGTCAAAATTTAATTTATGATCTACAGTATCCTTTTCAATATCAGCAAGCATTTCTTCAGAAATCTTTTGCATTCTAGCTTCAGTATATCTCATTGCTGCAGGGCTGTCTCCATCAATTGACCCAAAGTTCCCTTGACCATCAACTAATAAGTATCTAAGACTCCATTCCTGTGCCATACGAACCATTGTATCATAAACAGAAGAATCTCCATGTGGATGATATTTACCCATAACATCTCCAACAATTCTAGCTGATTTTTTATATGCAGTAGTAGATTTAACACCCATATCATGCATTCCATAAAGAACCCTTCTGTGTACTGGCTTTAATCCATCTCTTACGTCGGGAAGTGCTCTAGAAACGATAACAGACATTGAATAGTCAATGTATGCTGATTTCATTTGATCTTCAATATTAATTGGTATTAATTTTTCACCGTCATTCATATATAATTGCCTTTAATTTTTAGATAAAAATTTCATACAACAAATATAATAAATTTAACCCATGAAATAAGGTTAAAATAGCAGTAAAAAAGTGGTTTTTTATTAACAATTATTTGTGAAATAATTTATGTTAAAATTAGAATAGAAAAATATTATAATCACATATTGTTTAAGAATATTAGAATTCCTACATTTAGTGAAAATTAATTTAATGGATGATAATTTTTCACCTAGGGTAAAAGATGTAATTACTTACAGTAAAGAAGAAGCCTTGAGATTAGGCCATGATTTTATTGGTACAGAGCATCTTGTTTTAGGCTTGATTAGAAGTGGAGAAGGAAAAGCAATAGAAATTTTAAATTTCTTAGATGTAGATTTAAATATCTTAAGAAAAAAAGTTGAATCCCTAAATCCAGTTGATTTTGATGATACTAAAACTAGTTCAAAAAAGAATCTTCATTTAACGCGTCAAGCAGAGAGAGCTCTTAAAACAACTTTTCTAGAAGCTAAGCTATTTCAAAGTTCTATAATAAATACTGGCCATCTTTTATTATGCATTCTTAGAAATGAAAATGATCCAACTACCAAAATTTTAAATAAACTTGAGGTTAACTATAGCACAGTAAAAGAAGAATTTAAATCTCTGATAGGAGATGAAGAAACCTCTTCTCCAGAATCCCAAAAAAGTAGTGATAAAACTGAGCACTATGAAAATGAGCCTATTACTAAACAAACTCTTAAAACAAAACAGAATAAAAAATCCACAACTCCTGTTCTAGATAATTTTGGCAAGGATCTCACATTTTTAGCTGAAAATAATGATTTAGATCCAATAATAGGAAGAGATTTAGAGATACAGCGGGTTTCACAAATATTAAGTAGACGTAAAAAAAACAATCCATTACTAATAGGTGAACCAGGTGTTGGTAAATCTGCTATAGCTGAAGGCTTGGCAATTAGAATAATAGAAAAGAAGGTTTCAAGGGTTCTCTATAATAAGAGAATAATTTCTTTAGATTTAGCAAGTCTCGTAGCTGGAACAAAATATAGAGGACAATTTGAAGAAAGGATGAAGGCTGTAATGAATGAGATAGAGAAAAATAAAAATGTTATTCTATTTATAGATGAGATCCACACAATAGTTGGTGCTGGAGGAGCTACGGGAAGTCTGGATGCATCAAATATGTTTAAACCAGCACTAGCAAGAGGAGAAGTTCAATGCATTGGAGCGACAACATTAGATGAATATAGAAACTCTATTGAAAAAGATGGGGCACTTGAAAGAAGATTTCAAAAAATAATAGTTCAACCTACAAGTATTGATGAAACTATTGAAATCTTAAAGAATATTAAAGAAAAGTATGAAGAACACCACAACGTAACCTATTCTGATGAAGCTATTCTTGCATGTGTAAAATTAACTTCTAGATATATGACTGATAGATATTTACCAGATAAGGCAATAGATGCTCTGGATGAATCAGGGTCAAGAGTTCATATTATTAATATTAATGTCCCAAAACATATAGTTGATTTAGAATCAGATTTAGAAGAAATACAATCTAAAAAGAATTCAGCTGTTAAAAATCAGAAATACGAAGCAGCAGCAGAGTTAAGAGATAAAGAAAAAGTATTAGAGTCAAAACTCTTAAAAGAACAGTCTCAATGGGAGAAAGAATGTAAGAAAAACAGGCATATTGTTACAGAAGAAAACATTGCTGATGTAGTATCAATGATGACCGGAATACCATTAAACAGAGTTAAAGAAACAGAGCTGAATAAATTATCAATCTTATCAAATCTTATCAAAGAGAAAGTTATTGGGCAAGATGATGCAGTTGATAATGTGGTTAGATCAATTCAACGTAATAGAGCAGGCTTGAAAGATCCAAAAAAACCTATAGGTTCTTTCATCTTTCTTGGCCAAACTGGTGTAGGAAAAACTCAGCTAGCTAAAATTCTTGCAAAAGAACTATTTGACAACGAAGACGCATTAATTAGGGTAGATATGAGTGAATATATGGAAAAATTTGCCATATCCAGACTTGTTGGCGCACCCCCTGGATACGTAGGGTATGAAGAAGGCGGACAGTTAACTGAAAAGATTCGAAGAAAACCTTATTCAGTCTTATTACTTGATGAGATAGAAAAAGCTCATCCGGATGTTTTTAACATGCTACTACAGGTTTTTGATGACGGCTACTTAACTGATAGTGTTGGCAGGAAAATTGACTTTACTAATACTATTATAATAATGACTTCTAATATTGGTGTTAAAAAGATCCAAGATTTTGGTATAGGTGTAGGTTTTGGAACATCTGCAAAAAAATCACAAGAATCTTCTTTAAATAAAAAAACCATAACTAATGCCTTAAAAAAGAAGTTTGCTCCAGAATTCTTAAACAGAATTGATGAAGTCGTAATATTCAATAATTTATCTATCAATGAAATTCACAAGATCATTGAGATAGAATTAGAAAAGCTTTATGAAAGAATAAATGAATTAGGTTATAAGATTAAACTTACAAAAAAAGCTAAAGAATTCTTAGCTGAAAAAGGATTTGATAAAGATTTTGGAGCTAGACCTCTTAAAAGAGCTATTCAAAAGTATTTAGAAGACTTAATAGCAGAAGAAATCCTAAAATCAAAAATTAATGAAGGTGACATAATTCAGGTAGATTATAAAAAAGGTGGTGAAAAACTTGTACTAAAAAGTTCGAAACTTAAAGAATCTAAGGCTTCAGACAATTAATCTTTCATCAATATTTAAGTTGTCTATATGTTTTAATGATTCAATAATATAATCATGCATTACTTCATCCTTCTTAATGAATTTCACATCTTTTCTATAGTTATTAAATATTTTTTCTATCGTTTTTGAAGATTTTAATGGTTTTCTAAATTCTAATGCCTGAGCTGCTGTAAACATTTCAATTCCTAGGATATATTTAACATTTTTTGCTATTTCATTTAACTGTATAGCAGAATTAGCGCCCATGCTGACGTGATCTTCCTGACCATTTGAAGAGGTAATAGAGTCAATGCTGGCTGGAGTAGCAAATTGTTTGTTTATACTAACAATATTAGCTGCTGTATACTGAGGTATCATAAATCCGGAATTTAATCCAGAATCTTGTGTTAAGAATACCGGCAACCCTCTTTTACCAGATATTAAATTATAGATTCTCCTTTCAGATATATTTCCTAGTTCAGCAATAGAAATCTTTAAAAAATCCAACACATATGCTAGGGGTTGTCCATGAAAATTACCGCCAGAAACAATCTCATCATCTTTTACTGAAATTATAGGATTATCTGTAACAGAATTAATTTCAGTAGTTATGACTTTTGATGCATAGATAATTGTGTCGAGAGTAGCGCCATGAACTTGGGGGATACATCTAAATGAGTATGGATCTTGAAGATTAGATTTTTTATTGTCTTTAATTTTACTCCCTTTAGTGAAATCATTTATTCTTTTTGAAACAACAGATTGACCATAATGACCTCTAGTACTATTAATTATCTTATTAAATGGCTCATATCTACAGTCGAAAGCTTCTAAAGATATAGATGATATCATATCTGCTAAATATGATAATTTATATGATTCAAATAATAGAAATGTAGCATATGCACACATAAATTGTGTTCCATTTAAAAGGGCTAGCCCTTCTTTAGATAATAGTTTTACGGGTTTTAGGTTGAATTTTTTTAATATTGTTGAGCTCTCAAAAACTTTTCCCTTATACTCAACTTTACCTTTTCCTATAAGAGGCAGTGAGAGATGAGCTAATGGGGCTAAATCTCCTGATGCACCTAGTGAACCATAGCTATAAATAATAGGAAAAATACCTTCGTTATAGAAGAAAATTAACCTATTAATTGTATTTATATGAACACCGCTATAACCCTTAGAAAGGGATATGATTTTAAGAAGTAACATTATTTTAACAACCTTGTTTGAGATTACTTCCCCTACTCCACATGCATGGGATATTATAAGATTCTCTTGTAGTTTGTTTAGTTGTTTTGAATCTACCTTTATATTATGCAAAGACCCAAATCCAGTATTTACTCCATAGATAGGATCTTCACTAGAATTAATCTTTTTTTCTAAATAAGCTCTTGAATCATTAATTATCTTAATCTGAGTCTTTGATAGGTCAATTCTATGATTACTGTCTAAGATGTTTTTAATCTGTTTTAAATCTAAATCTTTTGAACTAATTGTATGTGTTGTCAATTTATAATTTTTTATAAAAATAATAATGTATTTTTATTTAATTAAATTTGCAGGACATTAAAAAGTACAAATATGATGAATAACAGACTATTAACAACTATAATTGCAATTCTAATTGGATTTGTTTTTTCGTGTAATCAAGACTCTACAGTTAAAATTTCTGGAACTATTAGTAATCAAGTAAATGATTCAATAGTTATTTCTGGTCCTAATGTCAAAAAAACTATAAGGCTTAATGAAAATGGCGAGTTCTTAGACACAATAAATATTTCTACAAACATCTACACGCTGATTCATGGAAGAGAGAGAACTAACATATTCTTAAAACCAGGATATTCATTGTCGATTTCAATAGATAATAAAGAATTTGATGAATCATTAACATATTCTGGAGAAGGTTCATCTAATAATAACTATTTAGCCGCAAAAATGCTTAATTCATCTCTTAATCCTACAGATTATAAAACAATGTATTCAATGGATGAAGATAATTTTATTAAGCATATTAATGAAACTAAAACTAGTGAGCTAGCTTTTTTAAATTCTTTTGAAAATAATAATACAACTCTTGATAATGAATTAAAATCTATTGAACTAAAAGAGATAGATTACAAATACTTAGTATCAATACAGCGATATCCTGTTTATTATAAATTTTATGGAAAAAAGGACCCTAAGACTAGTGATAACTTTATGAAGCCTTTGGAAGATCTAAACTTTATAAATAACAATGATTACCAAGTGTCTCAATCTTATAAATCTCTTGTTCTCTCACATTTTTTAAATCAGGAAAGCATAGACAATAATATTAACGATCACTTTAAAGATTTAATTGAAAGCAATGCTAATGATATAAAGAAAGATGTTGTTTTTCAAGGAAAATATAGCTTAAGAGCCTCATCTGATAATAATGAAGTGCTTTATAATGCTTTAACTGCTCTATCTAATGATTCTACACAAATATCAGAGTTAACAGATTTATACAACAAACTTTCTATCATAAAGGAAGGAATGAAATCTCCTGAATTTATAAACTATGAGAATTATAAAGGCGGAACAACTTCATTATCTGATTTAAAAGGCAAATATGTGTATATTGATGTATGGGCTACCTGGTGTGGACCATGTATTGCAGAAATCCCCTCTCTTAAAAAAGTTGAGAAACTTTATCATAATAAAAACATTGAATTTGTTAGCATATCTATTGATGTTAGGGATAGACCTGTTTATAATTATAATAAATGGAGACAGATGATAGAAGAAAAATCTTTAGGAGGTGTTCAATTATTTGCTGACAATGCTTGGGATTCAAAATTCACTAAAGCATTTGTTATAAATTCAATTCCAAGATTTCTTCTTATAGACCCTGATGGAAATATTGTCTCTGGTGATGCTCCTAGACCATCTGATCAAAAACTTATAGAAATGTTTGACTCCTTAGGTATATAGCATATTAATGAAAAAAACAACCTTATTTGATTCTCATGTCAGTCTTGGTGCTAAAATGGTTGATTTTGCAGGTTTTTTAATGCCAATTCAATATGATGGGGTTAAATCTGAACATTTAGCAGTTAAACAGAATATAGGTGTTTTTGATGTTTCCCATATGGGGGAATTTCTTGTATTTGGTAAAGGTGCATTAGAACTATTACAATTTTGTCTTAGTAATGATGTCTCAACACTAAACAATGGTGAAGCCCAATACAATTGTCTTTTAAATGATTCTGGAGGCATTGTAGATGATTTAATTCTATATAAATTATCAAAAGAAAGATATATGCTTGTTGTTAATGCAAGTAATATAGAGAAAGACTGTGACTATTTGTTGTCAAAAAATACATATGGAGCTAATATAAAAAATGTCTCTGATCAATATTCCTTATTATCTATTCAAGGACCTAAAACATTACAATCAATTCAAGAATTAACCCCATATGATCTGTCAACTATATCATATTATAGTTTTGTAGTTACAGAATTTTCTGGATTTAATGATATTATTATTTCTAATACTGGATATACTGGATGTGGAGGTTTTGAAATATATTGCAAAAATAGTCAGTTAAAAGAGATTTGGAACAATATTATGTTGGCTGGCAGTAGCTATGATATAAAACCTATAGGATTAGCTGCTAGGGATACTTTAAGATTAGAAATGGGGTTTTGTTTATATGGAAATGAATTGTCAGACGATATTACCCCTATTGAAGCAGGATTGGGATGGATAACAAAATTTTCAAAGGAATTTAATGGCTGTAAAATTTTAAAAGAACAAAAGGAAAAAGGAGTTAAGAAAAAACTGATTGGATTTGAATTAATTGATAAAGGTATTCCTAGAAAGGGCTACGAAATATCTAATAAGGATAATATAATCATTGGAAGTGTCACCTCTGGAACAATGTCACCGAGTCTTGGGAAAGCTATTGGATTAGGTTATGTAAACAGTACTTCTGCAAAAATCAATACAAATATTTACATTAATATTAGAAATAATTTAATTAAGGCAATGATAATAAAACCTCCTTTTAAATAATATGATAAAAAAAATAAATTTAACTATTGCAGTATTATATTCTATTATACTTAGTGTTGCTGAGACAGCTCTAAATTGGGGGGATTGGCAATATGCACCACTATGGATTGTTGATTATCTAATTGTTTTAATTTTACTCTTGGCGGTATTTATTTTTAAAGATAAGATTCAGAAATATCTTTTATTAACAGGTTGGTCATTCTCTGCAGGAGTTATGTATATCGCTTTATTTATGAATCTTGAGCCTGAAACAAGCTTAATAGTTTATGATTACTATTTGCTATTAGCCGTAAGTGTAGCACTTATTGTTTCAATTATCGGCGTTTTATTATCGTTTATTGATTAAAACCTATATAAAATAAAATCTATAACAAAAGACAATTAGTTTTTATAAAAGCTCAACTCTTTTACCTTTCCTTCTACTCCATCAAAAAAACTTTCTATAAAATTAAAATCAGCTTTCATGTCATTGGTTGTGTAAAATGGGTTAGAAATTAGTATTTCCTTTGATTTAAAATTTAGTGTAAACATAATTATAGGAACATTTGCTTTTTTAGCTATATAATAAAACCCTGTTTTAAATTTTTCAACTCTTTGTCTTGTCCCCTCTGGTGATAATGCAACTCTAAACTCATCTTTTTCAAGAAACATATCAGCAATTTGATCCACCTTGTTTTGTTTTGAAGATCTATCTACAGGAACTCCTCCAAGCATTTTAAGTATTATATTTATTGGAAAGAAAAAAAGCTCCTTTTTAGCTATAAATTTTGACTTAATATTTGCTGCAGACCTAGCTAAGATTGCTATATAAAAGTCATGCCAACTGGTATGAGGAGCTGCTATTACCACTGCCTTTTTTACAGAATTCTTTGCAAAGTTTCTATTGCCAGAAATCTTCCATCTTAATATCTTGAAAAAAATTAATTTTGAAAAAAACTTCATCATCTATTTATTGTCCCATATTTCTATAGCCCTGCTAAGATCTTCCTTGGTGTCAATTCCAATAAATTCAGATAAGGTTTCAGCCATTTTTATTTTAAAACCACTTTCTATAATTCTTAAAGCCTCTATCTTTTCTATCATTTCTAATTTTGTTGGAGACAACTTTGTAAATGAGATTAAAGAGTCTTTTCTATATCCATATACTCCAATATGTTTATAAAAAACTTCTTCACTTAAAGTTGTTGTACTAGAAATAGGTTTTCTTGAGAAATTGACAGCAAAACTATTGTTATCAACAGCCACCTTAACATTGTTGGGATTATTGATATCCTTCTCATTATTCATTAATTTCATGAGTGATGCATAGTTAATTTCATTTTTAGAATCATTTTTAAATATATTAACCAGTTTTTCTAAGCTGGATTGGTTTATAAATGGCTCATCTCCTTGAATATTAACAATTATATCCGCTTCTAATTTAACGCAAGCATCCGCTATTCTATCAGTTCCAGAGTTGTAATCTTTTTCTATTAGGATTGAATTCCCATTATTAGATGTAATCTCTTCATAAATTTCATTATCCTGTGTTACAACAATAACTGATGAAAACAAATTAGAAGATAAAACTGCATTATAGGTCCTAGTAATTACAGGTTTACCACAAAGGTCCATCATTAGTTTCCCATTAAACCTTGATGAGTTAAGTCTTGCAGGTATTAAGGCAGTTATTTTCATGAATTCAAAAATAATGAATTATACTCAGATCAATTAAAAAGATTATATCAATATTTTTATATAATTGTTTTTTGTTGACAATCATTTTTACAAATAAAAAAAAATTGTAGTTTTGCTGGTAATAAAATCCATAATACAAGTTCATGTTGTTAAAAATCTTCTTATTCTTATCAATTCCAATTACAGTAGGTTTAGTATTCTTAGTTAAAGCTAAATTTAATGATAATCAAAAAAAGTTCCTGCTTTATGGTCTTTGGGTGTTTATTTTAACCTTCTCATATTTAACATATAGCTCAATATCAGATGTTATTCAGTTTGATGAGATAAAAAATTATAGATATCAATCTGTAATAAAGAATCTAAAAGACATTAGAGATTCCCAATTAGCACATAGAACAATTCATGGTCATTTTGAAAACAATTGGGATAGTCTTGTTAAATTTGTTGAAAAAGACTCGTTTACTATTACACAAAGAAGAGACTCAAGTATTATAGATAGAGAACTTACAAAAAGATATGGTGGTGTTAAGACTTATAAAGATATTATTATAGTTGATACATTAGGTTTTGTTTCTGTAAGAGATTCTCTTTTTGGTGAAGATAGAAGATTTCAAAACATGATGTATGTTCCATTTGCAGAAACAAATGAAACTAAATTTGAACTTAAATCTGGTTTCTTGAATCAAAATGGAATTAATATTCCAGTTTTTGAATCAAAAGTTATGAAAAGGATTATTCTGCATGATCAAAACTCTGATTTAATTTTTAAAGAAAACCAAGTACAATCTGTAGATGGAGTTAATGGCTCATCTCTTAAAATTGGATCTATGGACGAAGTAAATACAAATGGAAACTGGCCAAAAAACTATACAAAAGAAAACTAGAATAGAGAAAACTTCTAATATAAAATTGTCCATTCATATTAGTTTGAATGGACTTTCTTTTTGTATAATTGATCTAATTTCCAAAGAAATTGATTTCCTTAGAACATATTCATTATCAAAAAACAGTACTCCTAAGGAATTATTAAAGACTCTAAAAAAGGGTTTTAAAGAGAATGATGAATTAAGGAATAGCTTCTCATCTGTTAAAATTATTCATTACAATAATCTATCAACTGTAGTTCCAGAACCCCTTTTTGACAAGAAGAATGCTCTGAGTTACTTAAAGTTTAATTCAAAAATTTTGCAAAATGATTATGTTGCTTATGACAGAATTTTTAACAATGAATGTGTAAATGTATTTATACCATATGTTAATATTAATAACTATATATTTAAGATGTTTGACTCTTTTGTTTATAACCATTATTCATCAATAATTCTTGAGAAAGTTAAATTAAATGAGAAGAACACAACTACTCCATCCTTATACTTA
The DNA here is from genome assembly GCA_913031385.1 of uncultured Flavobacteriales bacterium. Classification (GTDB taxonomy): domain Bacteria; phylum Bacteroidota; class Bacteroidia; order Flavobacteriales; family Flavobacteriaceae. Next base: position 16,902 of record CAJWCT010000010.1, read on the forward strand.
AATATTAACATCAATCATATGGAAATTACATATTTTGTAAAAAATAAATTAGTGTTTTACAATAGATTTGATTTTAATACTAAGGAAGATGTAATGTACTACCTATTATTTACTATTGATCAGTTAAAACTTAATCCTGAAGAAATTCCGGTAGTTATTACTGGAAATATCTCTGAAGATGATGATAATTATAAGATTATATATAAATACATTAGAAATGTATCTATCTTTAATTCTGAAATCAATCAAGAGAATAAGTTTTACAATAGCTTAAAGTCTGATATCACACTACTTAATAGCTTTTAAATGCGAATTATATCAGGAGACTATAAGGGGCAAAAAATAATTTTTCCTAAAAATTTACCAGTACGTCCTACAACAGATATAGCAAAAGAAAGCATTTTTAATATCCTTAACAATAAATACAGCTTCAATGAAATCTCCATTCTTGATTTATTTGCTGGATCGGGTAACATTAGTTATGAATTCTACTCTAGAGGCGTCAAAGATGTTTTGGCTGTAGATAGCAACCTGAAATGCATCAATTTTATCAAAAAAGAATCCAGTAGATTAAGAATGAATATATCTATAATAAAAGCTGATGTGTTTAAATTTTTTAAGACCAAACTTAAAGTAGATGTAATTTTTGCTGATCCCCCATACTCTATGGATACAAAAAAATTGCACCTAATTATTGAATTAATCCATAAAAATCATTTTTTAAAGGAAAATGGAACTTTTATACTAGAGCATTATAAAAAGATTGATTTCTCAGAACATAAAAATCTAATAGAAACAAGAACATATGGAGATAGTTCTTTTAGTTTCTTTGGAAAATAGAAAAGCGAGTATTATAAATACTCGCTTTTCTTAAATAAGTAGGTCTATAAGCCGAATTCTGTACTTTTTCAAGTCCTTGTCATTTATCTTGATAAATTGTTGCCAATTTATTCTAGCTGCCTACCCTCCAACATTGAGCGCGCTACTCTTATAGCTGGTTTACATGGCATTGCACCTCATAGAGTTTACATGATTTCACTACAGCATTACCTGTACATACTTTCTGTTGCACTATTCCTGATTTTACAATCGGTGGCAATTAACCACTATGATGCACTATGGTGTTCGGACTTTCCTCTATATAAATATAGCGACAAGGCGACCAACTTACATTGCAAAAATACTGAATTTCTTTAAAACATAACATTTTAATAATTATTAGAAATAAATCTACAATTAAATAGCAATATTTTGTAAATTTATTTTCATGAGTGATTATCTGATTTCTGCAAGAAAATATAGACCAAAATCCTTTAAAGAAGTTGTTGGTCAAGAGGTAATTACTTCAACTTTAGAAAATGCAGTAAAAAACAAGCAGTTATCTCAGGCTTTATTATTTACTGGACCAAGGGGTGTTGGTAAGACTAGTTGTGCAAGAATTCTTGCAAAAATGATAAATGAAGATAAGATTCCTAGTGGCTCTGATTATTCCTTTAATATTTTCGAATTAGATGCAGCTTCAAATAATGGAGTTGATGGGATTAGAAACTTAACTGATCAAATTAGAATTCCTCCTCAAACAGGGAATTTTAAGGTTTATATTATTGATGAAGTTCATATGCTTTCCTCAAGCGCATTCAATGCTTTTCTGAAAACCTTAGAAGAACCCCCTAAACATTGTGTATTTATCCTTGCAACAACTGAAAAACATAAAATTATTCCAACAATTCTATCAAGGTGTCAAATTTATGATTTTAAAAGAATAAGTGTTGATGATATATCTTCATCTCTTATTGATATAAGTAAAAAAGAAAAAGTAAACTATGAAAAAAATGCAATTCAGTTCATTGCAAAAAAGGCAGATGGATCAATGAGGGATGCACTTCAAATATTTGACAGGATATTAAGCTCAAAGAATAATGAAGTTACCCTGTCAAATGTTATGGAAAACTTAAACATACTCGACAATCAGGTTTATTTTGATCTATTAGATCTAATTATAAATAATAAAATTCCAAAATTATTAATCCTAATAAATTCTATATTAGCCAAAGGAATACAAGGAGATATACTGGTATCTGGTCTTGGATCATTCTTTAGGGACTTATTAGTTAGCAAAGACAATAAGTCTATAGCATTATTTAACACTGATGAAGAGACTAAATCACAATTTAAAAAAGCTTCATCTAAAATAGATGTAGATTACCTAATAGAATGTATTGAAATTACTAATAATTGTGATATTAACTATTCTAAAAGTATAAATCAAAATCTTCTCGTAGAATTAACACTTATGAAATTAGCATCGTTAAATCATAATGATGAAAAAAAAAAGTTTAATTACAAGATAATTCCTGCTTCATATTTTAATTCCAGCTTAATAACAGAAGAAAAGATAACTCAAGCAGAAAAGAATTACATCAAACCTAGATTAGATATAGATATTGGACAATTTTCAAACTCGGGCTTATCTCTTAAAAGTCTAGAAAAAAATAAAGAACAAACTACTAAATCAAACTCTGTAGATCACGAAATCGGTCTTGAAGAAAATCCTTATACAGAGACTGATATTGTTGCTTTATGGGAAAAATATTCAGAGATGATGGAAGAAAAAGGAAGATTTAATATTGCATCAATATTACGAATTGACAAACCAAAATTACTTGAAAATACTATTAGCTTAACTCTCCCAAATTTAATAAATAAGGTTGAGTTAGATATTGAGAAAAAACAAATAATAGATTTTATCAGAAAAAATCTCAAAAACAACAACATTTATATAGAATTAATTGTTGATGAAAAAATCGAAAAAAAATTAATTTATACGCAGAAGGATAAGTATGATTTAATGAAGAAGAAAAACCCAAACCTTGAAAGACTTAAAGATTCTTTCAATCTTTCTATTTAGATAATATGTCTCCATAGTATTTATTGCCGCATATTTCTTCATACGATCTCTATAATAAATTCTTTTTTAAGGAGATAATCTTGATATGTTCCATTTGGAATTGTCTAGAGAATATCTAATTCTATCATGGAGCCTATTTTCTCTTCCCTGCCAAAACTCATATTCAGCTGGTTTAACAGTGAATCCACCCCAATAATTTGGTCTTTCTATTTTTTTATTTTGAAATTGTGAAGACAAATAAATAAATTTTTCTTCTATTGATTTTCTGTTAGGAAGTATAGAACTCTGATTTTCTGAAACATGAGCTGCTATCTTACTTCCAAAAGGTCTTGATTGAAAATACTTATTATTAATCGCTTCTTCTGTTTTTTGCGCTATACCTTTAATTATAACTTGTCTCTCTTGATGTTCCCAATAAAAAGTTAAAGAGACTTTATTGTTATTCATTATTGAAATCCCTTTTTCACTTTTGTAATTGGTAAAAAATGTAAAACCTTCATTAGAAAAATATTTTAATAAAATTACACGTCCTTTCGGGAATCCGTCCCCTCCAATAGTATTCAAAATCATTGTATTAACTTCATAATTATCTGAATTACTAGCAGACTCCTCAAACCAGATATTAAAAAGTTCAAAGGGTTGTTTTGGGATAAATTCCTCTAAAAGCTTATCCTTAGAATAGTTTTTTCTGTAATTACTTAAATCCCTCATATTAATACTACAAAGTACCTTATTAATTATCTATTATTCTACTTTAAATGTATTCTTTTTTGCAAGCAGGTAAATAACTGCCATCCTAATAGCAACTCCATTTTCAACTTGATCTAATATTATTGAATATTTTGAATCTGCTACATCACTAGATATTTCAACTCCTCTATTTATCGGTCCAGGATGCATGACAATAATTTCATCATCTAGGAGGTCTAAATGGTTCATGGTTAGTCCGTAATATTTCTTGTATTCTCTTATTGATGGGAAATAACTGCTTTTCATTCTTTCATTCTGAATCCTTAGCATATTAACTACATCACACCATTTAAGGGCTGTTAATAGATTATCTTCAATTTTAACTCCTAGTTTATGTAAATATTTTGGAATTAATGTTTTAGGACCACAAACCATAATATTTGCTCCCTGCAATTGCAAAGCATAAATATTAGATAGAGCAACTCTGCTATGCATTATATCTCCTACAATTAATACATTTTTATTTTTAACATCTCCTAGCCTTTCCCTAATTGAGTAGGAATCTAAAAGTGCTTGTGTTGGATGTTCATGAGATCCGTCTCCTGCATTTATTATAGAGGTAGAAATCTTTTCTGAAATTAAAATCGGTGCTCCTGGATTAGGATGTCTTAAAACAATCATATCAACTTTCATTGATAGTATATTATTTACTGTATCAATTAAGGTTTCACCTTTTTTCACAGATGACTGAGATGATGAAAAATTAATTATATCAGCAGATAGTCTTTTTTGAGCTAGTTCAAAAGAGAGTTTAGTTCTAGTTGAATTTTCAAAAAATAAATTTGCAATTGTAACATCTCTTAAAGATGGAACCTTCTTTATAGGTCTATTAATAATCTCTTTAAAATTATCAGCAGTTTTAAATATTAGTTCAATATCCTGAAGATTAAGATACTTTACTCCTAATAGATGTTTAACACTTAATTCACTCATGGTTTTTAACAGTTGTCATATAAGCATAATCATTTTTACTCTCATCATTCCATTCAATTAGAACCTTTTGATTTTCATAAACATCTACTTGCAGCCCTTTATAGTCTGGTTGAATTGGAAGTTCACGGCTAAATCTTCTATCAATTAGAATTAATAATTCAATAGATTTAGGACGACCAAATGACTCAATTGCAGTTAAAGCTGCTCTTACAGTTCTTCCAGTAAATAATACATCATCAACAAAGACCACATTCTTGTTTTCAACAGATAAAATAAAATCTGTTCTGCTTGGCTCTAATATCTTTTCATTTCTTCTAAAATCATCCCTATAAAAAGTTATATCTAATAGTCCATACTTAAGGTTATTAATATGATATTCAGCTTTTAAGATTTCCACTATTCTATTGCATAGATATTTACCTCTTGGCTGTAATCCAACTAAAATTGTATTTGAAAAATCATCGTGTTTCTCTATTAATTGACAAGCTAGCCTTTCTATAGTTATCTTAAGCTCATTTGAATTAAGAATTATTGATTTTTTCATAGAAAATATAATACTTAAATATAGAAAATTTAAAACATTAATAACGAATTAAAAAAGCCTTTCAAAATTGAAAGGCTTTTTTTTATTTTCCATCCATTTTATCTTTTAACTCTTTTAACTGCTCATTTGCATCACCTATTGTGTTTTTGCTGTCTACTTTTTCTTTGGTTTTTGCCTTTTTCTTTTTTATGGATTTAGAGGGGGCCTTCCCCTTTTTATTATATGTTTGAGTATGAGATAAAACAATTCGTTTAGAATCTTTATTAAATTCTATTACTTTAAATTTGGCCTTTTCTTTGGTATTTAATTTTGATCCGTCTTCTTTAATTAAGTGTCTGAAGGGGACAAAACCTGTCACATCTTCATTAAATTTTACTATTGCGCCTTTAGGCACCATTTCAGAAATTTCAGATTTGTGTATAGAATTCAATGAAAATTCCTCTTCATACTTATTCCAAGGATTTTCTGTAAGTTGTTTGTGTCCTAAGCTAAGCTTTCTATTATCTGCATCTAATTCTAAAACAACTACTTCAATATTATCATTTGCATTACAAAATTCACGTGGATGTTTAATCTTCTTAGTCCATGAAAGATCAGAGATATATATTAAGCCATCAACACCTTCTTCTAATTCAACAAAAACCCCAAAATTTGTAAAATTACGCACAATACCTTTATGTTTTGAATCAACAGGATATTTTTTCGTAATATCTGTCCATGGATCGGGAGTTAACTGTTTCACTCCAAGTGACATTTTTCTATCTTCTAGATCAAATGTTAGTATTTTAGCTTCTATTTTATCTCCTACATTAACAAAATCTTGTGCAGATCTTAAATGAGTAGACCAGGACATCTCTGAAACATGTATTAATCCTTCGACCCCTTCCGCTATTTCAATAAACGCGCCATAATCTGCAATAACTACAATTTTCCCTTTTACAACATCTCCAATTTTTATGTCATCACCTAATGCTTCCCATGGATGTTTGCTTAGTTGTTTTAATCCTAGTTGAATTCTTGATTTATCTTCATCAAAATCTAATATTACAACCTTTAGTTTTTGATCTAATTCTACAATTTCATTTGGATGATTTATTCTTGACCAAGAAAGGTCTGTAATATGGATTAAACCATCAACACCTCCTAAATCCATAAAAACCCCATAAGTTGTAATATTTTTAACAGATCCTTCTAATATTTGACCTTTTTCTAATTGTTTAATTATTTCTTTCTTCTGTAGTTCTATATCTGCTTCTATTAAAGCTTTGTGAGAAACTACAACATTCTTGAACTCATGATTAATTTTAACTACCTTAAATTCCATAGTCTTATTCACAAATTGATCATAATCACGGATTGGTTTAACATCTATTTGTGAGCCAGGCAAAAATGCTTCAATTCCAAAAATATCTACGATCATACCACCTTTTGTTCGACATTTAACATACCCATTTATAATTTCTCCAGTATCATGAGCTGAGTTAATACGATCCCAAGCTTGTATTACTCTTGCCTTTCTGTGTGATAAGATTAATTGACCAGAAGCATCTTCTCTAATATCAATTAATACTTCTACTTTGTCTCCAACTGCTAAACTTTGATTATATCTAAATTCATTTAGAGAAATTACCCCTTCAGACTTTGCATTAATATCAATTATAGCATCTCTTTCAGTCATATGCACAACTGTACCTTCTACAACCTTGTTTGTTAGAGTTTCTACAAAGTTTTCTTTAACTAATTTGTCAAAATCTTTAAGTTTTTTTTCGTCAACTTTTTCAATTCCTTCTTCATAATTATGCCAATTAAACTCTTCAAGAAATTTTTTGGATGACTTTTCTGTTTTAGGTTGTTTAGAGTCTTCAATAATCTCAATTGAATCATCTTTTATTGATTTAGATTTTGAAACCTTAGTTTTAGTTTTTGCTTCCTTCTTTTTTGTAGTTTTTTTAGATTCCTTAGAAGCTTTTGTTGATTTACTCTCTTTTTTATTTACTGAAGCATCATCTTCAGTTTTTTTTGTTTCTTTCTTAGCCATGAACTAAAAATTTGTATTCTGAAAAGTCCTCGATAGAATTAAGTAAATTGACTTACAGAAGATGTTTTTATATCTTTTTTTCCCTTTTGTCACATCGAATTATTACCAAAAGGTCTGCGAATTTAAGAATATTAAATTGAATTGCCTAATTTGATAAATCTAAAAGTTAAATTTCGTTTTGATTAGTTTAATGATGAAATTAAGCTGGTCTATAATGTTCATTTTCGAATTATCAATTACTACTGCATCTTTAGGAATAATTAATGGCGAGTCTTTTCTTTTACTATCTTTCTTATCTCTACTGATTATATTATTGAATATATCTTCATAATTAATTTCATATCCTTCATTAATTAATTCATCATATCTTCTTTTAGCTCTAACATCATCTGATGCAGTCAAGAAAAGCTTTAAATCAGCATTTGGAAAAACCACAGAGCCAATATCTCTACCATCCATTACTAGTCCTCCTTTATGTTGAAATGACTTTTGAATTTTAACTACGTGTTTTCTTATTTGAGGGATTTCTGCTATTGAGCTAACGTGATTAGAAACTTCTAGAGACTTTAGTTTACTTTCTAAGTTGGTGTTATTTAGATAAATATCATAAAATCCAGTACTATTATTAATTCTATAGTCTAATTGAATATCTGACAATAAACTGATTAAAGTATTAATGTTTTTCTTAGTTAATGGAATTAGTTCCTTACTTATAGCATGAAAAGTAATTGCTCTATACATAGATCCTGAATTAACATAAATATAATTAAGATGTGAAGATAAAAGTTTAGCTATACTGCTCTTTCCAGTTGAAGCATATCCATCAATAGCTATTACAATTTTTCTCATTAATTTAAATCAAGTTGTAGGCCAAGAAAACTAATATTTGATGCACTAGAATATCTTGCGTGACTATAATTAAAACGAAGTTTGTTAAATTTAATCCCAAATCCAAATGATAGCCCTGAAAAATTTTTCTCATCTATAATCCTTAGTTCTTCTCCCCTTCTAAAACTATAACCTAAACGTAAATTAAATATACTTTCAGGAAATAATTCAGTCCCAATTATAACATGTCTTAATAGGTCATTCATGAAAGTTACCTTTTCTTCAGTAATATTCCCATCTAAGTCAATTATTAGTCTAGATGGATTAGAAAGTCCTATTGGCCATTTTTGAATATTTTCAATGGTTATATGCCATTTTATTGGAGCATTTTCTACAAGTTGTGAAATACCTAAATCAACTTCAAAAGGTAATTTCTCGTTTATATTATCATAGGGCTTTATTTGGACTCCAATATTTCTTATAACTAAAGCCACATCAAGCTTCAAATCTTCATTTTTATAGTAAAAACCAATATCACTTGCAATGCCAATAGAATTATATTGTTCAAATTTTGATGTTATTAATTTAAAGTTCACTCCATAATATATTGGTAAATCCTTAAATTTATTACCATATCCAACTGATAGTGCAGCTTCATTTCCGGTAAAATTATTTGTGGGCTCACCTAACTCATTATATCCTTCAAAATCACCATAATTGATATATGATATTCCAAAGTGAAGAGTATTTCCTCTATTATCTAATGTATAAGCATATGCAGCGTTACCATATTTAATGTCAGCAAAATAATTAAAGAAATTTAAGGCTATATTATTGTCCATCTCATTGTTTATTACTGATGGATTATACAGAGCTTGACTAACATCATAATCAAAGTTTGTTATCACTTTACCACCTAATGCTAGTTGTCTAGGTGAAGATGAAATATTTAGAAATTGATAGGTGGATTCACCGGCAAATTGTGAAACAATATTATTGGTTATAAAAAAAACTAAAATTAACAGAGCTTTCTTCATAAAAGAATTAGGTTATTATTATATGAATAAACTCTAATTGTAATTGATTATTGTAGTGTCTTGTAATTTTTAACTTTTTGATTTGTTAAAGCAATATCTATTACTTCACTCATTTCACTTACATAATGAAATTTCAATCCCTTCAAATATTCTTTTTTAATTTCATTAACATCCCTTTCATTTTGTTTTGATAGAATAATCTCTTTTATTTTTGCTCTTTTTGCAGCTAATATTTTCTCCTTAATTCCTCCTACAGGCAATACCTTTCCTCTTAGGGTGATCTCTCCTGTCATGGCTATTTTTGATTTAATCTTATTTTGAGTGTATAATGATACAAGTGAAGTTAACATTGCTATTCCAGCACTAGGGCCATCTTTAGGAGTTGCTCCTTCAGGTACATGAATGTGGACATTATATTTTTCAAACATATCAGATGATAAATTAAACTTATCAGCATTTGATTTTATATACTCAAGTGCAATTTTAGCAGATTCACTCATTACCTTTCCTAGATTACCTGTAATAGATAATTTTCCTTTACCTTTTGAAAGTATTGATTCAATAAATAAGATATCTCCTCCAACGCTAGTCCATGCTAAACCTGTTACAACACCAGCAATATCATTGTTTTCATACTTATCTCTTTCCAATTTAGGGCTACCTAGAATCTTATTCATTTCTTCGATAGATAAATTTGGATCATATTTAACATCTGTTGCAATATTTTTAGCACAATTTCTAACTAGCTTAGCTATTTGTTTTTCTAAACCTCTTACCCCTGATTCTCTGGTATATCCCTCCGCTATTTTTTCAATAACAGAAGAAAAAATCTTAAGATCTTTCTTTTTTAAACCGTGCTCATTTAATTGTTTTGGTAATAAAAATTTTTTACCTATTTGAATTTTTTCTTCTGTAGTATAACCACTAACATTTATTATTTCCATCCTATCTAATAAGGCTGGTTGAATTGAAGATAAATTATTTGAAGTAGCAATAAACATAACCTTTGACAAATCATAACCTAACTCTAAATAATTATCATAAAATTCCTTGTTTTGTTCAGGGTCCAATACCTCTAGCATAGCTGAAGAAGGATCTCCTATATTTGAATTTGTTATCTTATCTATTTCGTCAAGAACAAAAACAGGGTTAGAAGTATCAGCCTTTTTTATATTTTGAATTATTCTACCAGGCATCGCTCCTATATATGTTTTTCTATGACCTCTAATTTCAGCTTCATCTCTTAATCCACCTAAAGAAATTCTTACATATTTTCTACCAATTGCTTCAGCTATCGATTTTCCTAATGAAGTTTTTCCAACTCCTGGAGGTCCATGAAGACATAAAATAGGGGATTTCATGTCATTTCTTATTTTTAGTACTGCCAAGTACTCTATAATTCTCTTTTTAACATCATCAAGCCCAAAATGATCCCTATCAAGTATTTTTTTAGCTTTTACTAAGTCAAATTTATCCTTAGTATAACTGTTCCAAGGTAAATCTAAAAGTAAATCAAGATAATTTCTCTGAACAGAATATTCAGCAACTTGAGGATTCATTCTTTGTAATTTACCTATCTCTTTATTAAAATGTACCTTAGTTTCATCATTCCATTTTTTCTTGTCTGCTCTTTTCTTCATATTTTCAATTTCACTATCATGGCTAACACCTCCTAATTCTTCTTGAATTGTTTTCATTTGTTGATGAAGAAAAAACTCACGCTGTTGCTGACTTAAATCACTCTGAACCTTTGACTGAATATCATTTCTTATTTCAAGTTTCTTAAATTCCATATTCATAAACTTTAAGGTATCCATAGCTCTTTTTTTCAAATCATTCATTTCAAGAAGTTTCTGTTTATCTGAGACTGGCAAGTTCATATTAGATGAAACAAAATTTATCAAAAATGAATTACTTTCAATATTTTTTATAGCAAAAGAGGCTTCAGAAGGAATATTTGGATTTCTTTTAATTATCTCTAAAGAAAGATCTTTAATTGAGTCAATAATAGCATTAAATTCTGAATTATCAACGCCTGGATTAACTTCAGGGACATCTTTAATATTTGCGGTTATATAAGGTTCTTTAGATATAATTCTGTCTATTTCAAATCTCTTTTTTCCTTGTATAATTACAGTAGTATTCCCATCAGGCATCTGTAATACCTTTAGTATTTTTGCGACAGTTCCTACTTTATATATTTGATTTGGTTTTGGATCTTCAATTTTTTCATTTTTTTGAGCTACAACTCCAATTAATTTATTAAAATTATTTGCATCCTTGATTAGCTGTATAGATTTATCTCTACTGGCAGTAATTGGTATAACAACACCAGGGAACAAGACAGTATTTCTTAAAGAAAGAATTGGTAATGTTTTTGGTAAATTTTCCTTAATTATTTCTTTTTCATCTTCAGTTGTCATCAAAGGTATTAACTCTGAATTCTCATCAATATCCTGAACTGACAAATTGTCAATATTAAAAAGGTTTTCTTTCGACATATTTATTTTATTTTCTTTATTAGCACTATAGTCATATCTGTTATATGAGCAATAAGGCACTTATTTCAGTGTATATTATTCAATATCTATGCCAATAGGATAAATTAAGCTATTTTTTTATTAAGCTTCACAAGTATAATTGCTCCTACAACAAAAAACACGAAGAATACTAATATTGAATTTCTCATACTACCAGTAATTTGATCTATAGTTGCGAAAAGCGTCATTCCAATGACAATACTTAGTTTTTGAGAAACATCATAAAAGCTAAAATATGAAGTATTGTTAATTGTAGAAGGTATAAATTTAGAAAATGTAGATCTAGATAGTGCTTGTATTCCTCCCATTACTAACCCCACAAGACCTGCAGCAATATAAAACTCTGTTGACGTTTCCACATAATATCCAAAAACACAAATAAGAGCCCAGATTATATTAAGTGAGATGAGCGTTCTTAAATTACCTATTCTTTCAGAAATTTTAGCACTAAGGATTGCTCCAACTACAGCTATTAGCTGTATTAGTAGTATGCTAAGAATAAGTCCAAATGTTTTTTCCCCTTCATTCCAACTAATTTCAGCTTCCCCGAAGTATGTTGCTACTAAAATTACAGTTTGTAAAGCAATACTGTAGATAAAAAAAGCCGTTAAAAACACTTTTAATGTTTGATTGTTCTTTAACTCATCCCAAACTACTTTTAATTCATGAAATCCAGAAAAAATTAAATTTTTATTTTCTATAGAAGAATTATTTTTTAACCTTAATTGTTTGTAGTATTTTTTGCCTGGCAAGTTGTAAAAAGTATATTGACTAAATAGAAACCACCAAACACCAACCATTATAAATGATATCTTCATAGCTTTTATTTCAGCCACTACCCCATTTGAGTCAATAATTCCAAAATGTTCAGGATAATTAATCATTATAAGATTAACTAACAGCAAAATAACACTGCCTATGTAGCCCATAGCATAACCTTTTGCACTTACCTTGTCTTGTTGTTCTGGATAAGCAATTTCAGGTAAATAAGAATTATAAAAAACTAGACTTGCCCAAAATCCTATAAGTGCAATAAAGTAATATACCAAGCTCGAATTTAGATTATCAATATCAAACCAATATAAAAGTATGCATGCAAAAGATCCAGAATAGCAAAAAAACTTCATAAAAAAT
>CAJWCT010000011.1 GCA_913031385.1 uncultured Flavobacteriales bacterium
AATTCCTGGAACCTTGGAACATACTCGATAAGCTGCATAGACCCACTTTTTAAATCTTCTCGAATTATTGGTAGGTATTTGGTCAAAAAAGTAATTTTCTCTTCACACGTTTTTGGTCCATTTATGGTACTTGAAATCTGCCTAAAATTCATATAATCTCTAGGGTCTCTCTTCCAGGATTGTATGTCTTCGTATCGAATCTCTTTACCTACTAAAAGACTTTCAATGAATTTATAATCTACTTTTTCTTCGTTAGATAAATCTTCATATATAACTGACCTTAGTTTATTTAATTCATTTTTAACTACACTTAGTTCAGAAAAGATATACTCTTCACTTAACCTATTACTTGTCTTTGAAAAGTTGTTTTTTTTACTGGTAAAAGATTCAACAATCTTGTTAAAGTCTCTATCCGTTTTAGACTCATTTATACATCCAGATAATATTAAAAAACACGTAAGAAAAAAAATATATTTATTCTGGTTAAATATTTGCATATCATCAATAATTTATATGCCCGTATAATTTTCTGGACTTATTTTTAGCAATTCATTTTTAATGTTATCATCAACATCTAATTTATTAATAAAATTATGGATTTCTTCCTTTGATATATTAGAATTCACTCTTGTAAGAGATTTTAGAGTTTCATATGGCTGAGGGTAGCCTTCTCGTCGTAATATTGTTTGAATAGCCTCTGCTACCACAGCCCAATTATTATTAAGATCGTTTGATATTTTTTCTTCGTTGACTATTAATTTGTTTAATCCTTTTATAGTAGACTTAAAAGCAATTAGGGTGTGCGCAAAAGGAACCCCTATGTTTCTTAGAACTGTACTATCTGTAAGATCACGTTGTAATCTAGAAATCGGAAGCTTTGATGAAAGATGCTCAAAATTTGCATTAGCTATACCTAAATTACCTTCACTATTTTCAAAATCAATCGGATTTACTTTATGAGGCATTGCAGAACTTCCAATTTCACCATCTTTTATTTTTTGTTTAAAATAATCCATAGAGATATACAGCCATAGATCTCTATTTAGATCAATTAAAATATTATTTATTCTTTTAATATTATCAAAAATTGCTGCTAGATGATCATAATGCTCTATTTGTGTAGTTGGAAATGAATGTTTTAATCCTAAATTTTTTGATACAAATTTCTCTGAGAACTCTCTCCAATCAATTTTAGGATAAGCTAGATTATGCGCATTGTAATTACCAGTTGCACCACCAAATTTTGCAGCTATTGGAATGGATTTTAAAAGAGTTAATTGTTCTGTAATCCTTACTTTAAATACATCGATTTCTTTACCAAGTCTTGTTGGAGAAGCTGGTTGACCATGAGTTCTTGCCAACATCGGTATTTTTGACCATTTTTTTGAAGATTCATTAAGATATGAAATGATGGTATCTAATTCAGGATAATACACATCATTTAGTGCATATTTTAAGCTAAGAGGAATTGCTGTATTATTTATGTCTTGGGAGGTTAATCCAAAGTGAATAAATTCTTTGTATTCATTTATATTAAGTTTGTCAAATTCATTTTTAATAAAATATTCAACAGCTTTAACATCGTGATTCGTTTTCTTTTCAATTTCTTTTATAGCTATTGCATCTTTTTCAGAGAAATTTTCATAAATCTCTCTAAGTTTTTTAAAATCAGATTTTTTAAATGATTTTAACTCAGGCAGTGGTATTTCACAAAGAGATATAAAATATTCAATTTCAACTATAAGTCTGTTTTTTATAAGAGATTTCTCAGAGAAATAATTTGAAAGCACAGTTGTTTTGTCAGAGTATCTTCCGTCAATTGGTGAAATTGCATTTAATGAAAAAGATGGCATAATTAATAATAAAAATAATTTACGAAGATAGTTATTTATTTAGATTTAATAATTACTTTTGGCGCTGAAATAATTAAAAAATATATATGGAAAATTCAAAAATAATGAAAGAAGCTTACGCCTCTTTAAAAGGTAGGTGGGGTTTGGCTATAGGTGGAAATCTGCTTGTCGTATTAATTACTCTAGCTGTAGGAGTTGTAGGATGGGGAATAGCAGGAGCAGATTGGGGAGCTAATATTACTTCTCTTATTTTTGCACCTCCATTAGCTATTGGATTAACCATATTTTCTTTAAATATCTCTAGAGATACTAACCCTGAAATAGACAATCTATTTATTCCTTTTAAAACTAGTTGGGTAAATTCGATATTAGCCTATTTAATGATGGGTATTCTTGTTGCTGTGGGTTTCATTTTACTAATAATTCCTGGAATAATAGCCATATTAATGTTTTCTCAAGTATTTTTTATTATGGGTGAAGACAAAGAAATTGGAGCATATGATGCACTTGTGAAGAGTATGAATTTGATGAAAGGCTATAAATGGAAGTTTTTTAGAATAATATTAAGACTGATGGGTCTTGCTATATTATGTATTTTTACTTTAGGTATTGGCTTTATTTGGCTGGCTCCATATATAAATGTGGTTTATGCTAAATTCTATGATGATATTAAAGCTAATCCAAGCTTTAAAAATCAGGAATATATAAATTAATTTTTAAGGCTTCTATTTAAGACTTTATATTCTTCATAACATTCGCTTATAGCATCTAATATTTGAAGATCATTAGCTTTAGTAATAAAATCATCAGAATAATTACATTCGCTAATTAATAAATCTAGATCAACTCTATCAAGGTGAAGCAATACTAGTAACATCTCTCTATCAAATCTATTGGATAATAAATCACGGATTCTGTTATCTTTTTTCATCTTTCTAAGTTTTCTCAATTCATTTGGTTGTTTCCCAAATATTTTATGAAGGAAATCAAATGGATTAAAAATTGCATTTAATGCTCTAGTAGCTGCACTAGTTGGCCTGGCACTTGACTCATATCCAACATTAGGAAGACCAGAAATACTATATCTAAAATTTCTATTGATTGGAACTTGTTTTATATCAATCTCTAAATATCCCGTTAACTTTAATTGATTTACGACAACTTCTTCAAGTGCTAGAGCCAATTCTGTTAATTCTATACTTGTATTAATTCCATACCTTATCCAATCATTTGTAACCCTAACCCTAATGGATTTAAATCCAAGATATGAGAAATGAAGTGTGTCATCTACTTGAACTCTAATCTCAAACTCTCCCTTTCTATTAGTAGCAGTCCCAATTACTTTATTTAGATTAACAATATTCACATTTTCTAATGGCATATTGTTATTTGCATTTAAAATTGTACCCTTAACAGTAGTTATTTCTTGTGAAAAAGAAAAGGCATAAAAAAGAAGGAGAATATTTAGCAATATTTTTCTCATCTGTAAAAATATTGCTAAATATAGTAAACTTTGTTGTTTAAAGAAGATAAATAGTTTAGGTTAACTGATATTTAACAGAACTTATTTAAATAATTAATTAACTTTTTTACGGCTTTAGATCTATGAGCGATTTTATTTTTATCTATTATACTCATTTCTCCAAATGAATTGTTATAACCTTTAGGCAAAAAAACAGGATCATAGCCAAAACCATTATTTCCTCTTCTTTGTTTTAGTATTTCCCCCTCACATACTCCTGTAAAAGTAATTACCTGATTATTAATATTTAAAGCAATTACCGTTCTAAATCTAGCATTTCTATTATTACTTTCTTTCATGCATTCCAATAGCTTTTCCATATTTAATTCATCTGTTGAATTTTCTCCAGCAAACCTTTTTGAATAAACTCCAGGCCTGCCATTTAAAAAATCAACTTCAAGGCCAGTATCATCTGAAAAGCAATCATAACCATAATTATTTTTTATATAATTTGCTTTTAAAATAGCATTATCAATTATTGTATTTTCACTTTCAACTATATCCTCTTTACAGCCAATATCTTTAAGGCTCATAATCTCTATTTGATTACTAATCAAATTGCTTACTTCCTTTATTTTATTTGAATTATTTGTTGCAAAAACTAGTTTCATCTCTTCTAATTATACTAATGAGCTCTTGATTTTTAGTTTTTCCTATGGCTATACATTTGATCTTCATTATATAAACTTATATTGTAATATATTTATAAAAGTACTATATTTTATGTATAAGTAAATTAGTATTTCTCATTACTAAGCTGATTAAATTATATTGAAATTTATCAGTCAAGGGGAACAGAATAGATTTTAAAGTTTTAGGATGAATTATTTTATAGATGTTGTTTTGCCTATTCCTGTTAATCAGGCATTTACTTATGGAATTAATGAAGCTGAATACTCTTTTCTAAAACCAGGAATGAGAGTTGCAGTACCATTTGGAAAAAAAAAGATTTACACTTCAATAGTAAGTTCTGTACACACTAATTCACCCGTTAGTTATGAGGTTAAATCTATTTATCAAATAATTGATGAAAAACCACTAATTAATGAGATCCAATTAAAATTTTGGGTTTGGATTTCAAAATATTATATGTGCTCAATAGGAGAGGTCCTTAGAGCAGCTGTCCCTAGTATTTTATTACTTGAGAGTGAAACATTAATTTCCATTAGAGAGGATTCAAATATAAATTTTGACGAGTTAGATGATGAAGAATTTTTAATAATGCAGGCCTTAGAATCTCAATCACCCCTAAGGATTAATGAAATTTCAGATATATTAAATAAGAAAAATATTTTTACTCATTTGGACTCATTAAACATCAAGAATTTGATATCTATAAATGAGAAATTATATTCTAGATATAAACCAAAATTTTCAAGGTGTGTGAATCTGTCAGATTCATTTTTTAATGATAAACAGATTAAAGAATTAAAAAAAAGTTTAAAAAGGTCACCTAAACAATTAGAGGTGTTAAATTCTTTTTTAAATTCTAACACCAATAATGATTTAATTGAAATATCTGATCTAAAAAACATTTCTAATTCATCTTCTGCTATTATTAAAAAAATGATTGATAGAGGAATTTTTCATCAATCTTATATTCAAGTAGATAGAATTCAGAATAATTCAACAAACTCTAATCAAAAAATTAAATTAAGTAGTGATCAAAATCATGCATATGGCCAAATTAAAGAATCTTTTACAAAAAATAATATAGTATTATTTAATGGCGTAACATCATCAGGTAAAACTGAAATTTACAATAAAATAATTCAGTCTATATTAAAAGAAAATAATCAAATTCTATACCTAGTTCCAGAGATTGCATTAACGACTCAATTAGTAAATAGATTATCAGAAGTATTTTCAGAAGAATTAATAGTTTATCATTCTAGATTTTCAATTAATCAAAGAGTTGAAATTTGGAATAAAGTTTTAGATTCAAAGAAACCCCAATTAATAATAGGAGCAAGGTCATCTTTATTATTGCCTTTCAGTAATTTAAAATTAATTATTGTTGATGAAGAACATGAACAATCCTATAAACAGCACGAGCCCTCACCAAGGTATCATGCAAGAGATTCATCAATTGTATTATCAAAATATTTTAATGCTAATGTTCTGCTTGGATCTGCTACGCCAAGCATCGAAAGTTATTATAATGCAGTAGTTCTAAAAAAATATGAATTAGTTAGTCTAAATAAAAGATATAATGATGTGCCTCTACCAATAATTGAGTTAATAAATATTAGAGAAAAGTATAAAGAAGGAAAAATGGTAGGGATTTTTAGTGATGAGCTTTTAGAGCAGATTAGTAAAGCAGTAAATGAAAAAAAACAAGTTATTTTATTTCAAAATAGAAGAGGTTTTTCTCCAATTATTGAATGCAATAAATGCGGCTATACTCCTAGATGCGTTAATTGCGATGTTAGTTTAACATATCATTATAATAATAAATCTTTAAGATGCCATTATTGTGGTTATAACATTGATTTAATCTATTCCTGCCCATCATGCTTAAATAAAGATGTAATTTCTAAAGGATTTGGAACTCAACAAGTAGAGCTTGAAATAAGTGAATTATTTCCAAATTATAGAGTAAAAAGGCTAGATTATGATACTACAAGAGGAAAAAATAGTTTTAACAAGATAATCTCATCTTTTGAAAAGAATGAATTTGATATTTTAATTGGGACACAAATGGTAACAAAGGGGTTAGACTTTAAAAATGTTAAGTTGGTAGGAGTTTTAAATGTGGATAATTCATTGAATTTTCCTGATTTTAGAGCCTATGAAAGATGCTATCAATTAATTCAACAAGTAGCAGGAAGATCAGGCAGATCATTAGAAAGAGGAAAAGTGCTAATTCAAACATATGATTCATCAAATGATATTTTTAATCATATCATTGCCAATGATTATGATTCAATGTTCAATAACCAAATAGAAGAAAGGGAAAAATTTAAATATCCGCCTTTTTATAAATTAATTAAGATAACAGTAAAACACAAAAGTTTTGCGCTTGTTAATGAATCTGCAAACTGGTTAGCTAAAAATTTATCTACTGTTCTTAAGGGGAATATACTAGGTCCTGAATTCCCGAATATTAACAGGGTTAGAAATAAATATCAAAAAAATATTCTTATAAAAATTCCTTCTAAGCAATCATTAATTGCAACTAAAAATTTTATTAAAAAATCTAAAGACAAATTGCACTCAATTTCAAGCTATAGTTCTGTGAATGTAATCTTAAATGTGGATAATTACTAGTCTATTTTGATTCTAGTATTTTTTCTAGCTCTGCTTTTTTATTTCTGCTAACAGGAATTAAGTTAGATTCAATTTCTACAGTTTTGTTACTAAGATTGTCGATCCTATCAAGGTTTATAATATACGATTTATGAATTCTTAAGAATTTATTTATTGGTAATTTTTTTTCAAAATTTCTTAAAGAAGATAATACTATAATATTTGAATTTGATGTAACAACTTTAACATAGTCTCCTAGTGCTTCTACCCATTTAATATCTTTAGTATATACCTTCCTTTTCTTTAGATTACTTTTTATATATAAATAAGGCTTACTTTTTTCATTAGAATTATTAAATAATTTCTGAAATTTCATTTCTATTTTTTGAATTTTTTCTTCATTCAATGGATGTTCTATATAGTCTAGTGTATTATATTCAAAACTCTTAAAAGCATGTTCTGTTTGATTGCTAATAAAGACAATTTTTGAATCTGATTTTATTGAATCTAAAAAGACGAATGGATCAAATTTAGGAAGGCTAAATGAAATAAAAATAACATCTATATTAATAGAATTTAAAAAATGTTTTGAATCAATAAAGTTGTCAAAACATGATAATACTGAAAAAGATGTTTGTTTTTCTATAAGTTTTTTAAGAATTTCTAAATTCTCAGGATCTTGGTCAATTATTATACAATTTTTAGTCAATTTTGAAAAATAGTTTATGTTTTCTAACCATAAAATTAACTAATTTGCATATTTAAACTAAAAAATTGTCAAAACAATTTAAAATACCTACTTTTGCAGGCATTAAAAAATAAATAGAAAATGAATAATTATGAAACTGTTTTCATTTTAAATCCCGTTTTATCTGAAGATCAGATAAAGGAAACAGTCCAGAAATATGAGAAATTTTTGACATCTAAAGGTGCTAAAATTGTTTCCAAGGAGAATTGGGGATTAAAAAAGTTGGCTTATCCTATTCAAAACAAGAAAAGTGGGTTTTATCATCTTTTTCAATACTCTGTTGAATCAAATGTTATTTCGAAGCTAGAAGTTGAACTTAAAAGAGATGAAAGGTTTATGAGATCTTTAACTGTAAAGTTGGATAAGTATGCAATTGAATGGGCAGAGAAAAGAAGGGAAAAATTAAAAATTAAAGCATAAAGTTATGTCAAATATTCAACAACAAGCAAAAGGAAAAAATGAAGGGGAAATCAGATATTTAACTCCTTTGAACATAGACAATAGCATTGTAAAGAAATATTGTAGATTTAAAAAATATGGAATTAAATATATTGACTATAAAGATCCTGATTTTTTACTAAAATTTGTAAATGAACAAGGTAAGTTATTGCCTAGAAGAATTACGGGAACATCATTAAAATATCAAAGAAAGGTGTCTGTTGCTGTAAAAAGAGCTAGACATCTTGCTCTAATGCCGTATGTGGCTGACTTGTTGAAGTAAAATTTCTAAGAATGGAAATAATATTAAAAAAAGACGTGGAGGGTGTTGGATTTAAGGATGATATCATTACCGTCAAGAATGGTTTTGGTAGAAATTTCTTAATACCAAATGGATCAGCAATACTAGCAACTCCTTCAGCTAAGAAAATATTAACTGAAAATCTCAAACAGCAAGCTGTTAAGGACAAGAAGTTAGTTGATGATGCAAATAAGATTGCAAAGAAAATTAAAGCTTTAGATATAAAAATAAAATCTAAAGTGGGAGAGGGCAAGAAACTTTTTGGTTCTGTTAACAATATAAATGTTCAGAATGAACTAAAAGAGAAAGGTGTTGAAATTGACAAGAGATCAATAATGATTACAGGTAATTTAATAAAGCAATTAGGAAAATATAATGCAGTTGTTAGATTACATAGAGATGTGGCATTTGACTTGCCATTTGAAGTAGTTGCCGAAAAAAAATAATATAAAATCAAAATATATTTTTTAAAAACACCTATTTCAAATAGGTGTTTTTTTATTTAATTATTTTAATAAAAGAAATAGATACTAATAATTAAATTATAATTTTGTTTGATATGAAGAAAAAACTAGGCATACCAAAAGGGACTAGAGACTTTGATTCAATACAATTATATAAAAGAAACTATATAATTGATGTAATTAAAGATAACTTTTTGAAGTTTGGGTTTAACCCAATTGAAACTCCAAGCTTTGAAAGGTCAAGCACTCTATTGGGTAAATATGGCGATGAAGGGGATAGGCTAATCTTTAAAATTTTAAAGTCTGGCGATTTTTTAAAGGATTTGGACAATCAGGATTTAGCTGCTGGTAATAAAGGTAAAATTGCTTCTAAAATATCAGATAAGGCATTAAGATATGATCTAACTGTTCCTTTTGCTAGGTATGTAGTTCAAAACCAGAATGAGATCACTCTTCCTTTTAAAAGATTTCAAATTCAGCCCGTATGGAGAGCAGATAAACCTCAGAGAGGAAGATTTAGAGAGTTTCTTCAATGTGATGCTGATGTAATAGGATCACAATCGCTTTATCAAGAAATTGAATTAATTCAGTTGTTTGATAGCATCTTTGATTCATTAAAATTAATTGGAACCAGAATTAAAATTAATAATAGGAAGATATTAGTTGGACTTTCTGAAATATTAGACTGCAAGGATAAGTTCAAGGATTTAACAACTGCTTTAGATAAAAAAGATAAAATTGGAATAGAATCTTTTGGTCAGGAATTAGAATCAAAAGGTTTCTCAAAAAAGTCTATAAATACTATAATTAAACTAATAAATTTTTCAGGAGATTTCAAAAAGTATATGACTTTATTGAAATCAACTTTTAAGAATTCATTAACGGGGTTAGAAGGAGTCAGTGATTTGGAATTTATTTATTCAACAATAGAAGATCTTGGTCTTAAAAGTTGTTCTTTAAATTTTGATTTAAGTTTAGCAAGAGGAATTGATTACTATACAGGTGTAATTTTTGAAGTTTCAGCACCTAATACTGTTTCAATAGGCTCTATAGCTGGAGGAGGAAGGTATGATAATCTTACAGAAATTTTCGGGCTATCTAATTTGAGTGGAATTGGTATTAGTTTTGGATTAGATAGAATATATATGGTATTAGATGAATTAGGATTATTTCCAGTTGTAACAGGTAGCTCTGTCAATGTTTTATTTCTAAATTTTGGCAAAGAAAATTCTCTCTTTTCATTAGAGGCAATTAGTAAATTGAGAGAAAATAATATATCTACAGAATTATATCCGGACTCATTAAGTTTAAAGAAGCAATTAGGTTATGCAAATAAAAACAACATACCTTATGCTGTCTTTGTTGGCGATGATGAATTAAGTAAAAAAAGATATAATCTTAAAGATATGAATTCTGGTTCTCAGGAATTATTAACTCTAAATCAGTTGGTAAAGAAATTAAGTTAATTTTATTAGAAGAATAGTAGCGAGACCGAGATTTGAACTCGGGACCTCCGGGTTATGAATCCGACGCTCTGACCAACTGAGCTATCTCGCCATAATTTAAGGGAAGCAAATATAAAATTTAAATTTTTTAGTTTCAACATATCTTTGATAAATTATTTTAAAAAATTATTATATAACTTAAGAATAAATGTATATATTACGATCTTAATTATATGATAATGACAGATAGAATTCAATTTGAAATGGAATTCCCAATACAAGTTTCCCAAAGACTTTTATATCAGTATATTTCGACACCTTCTGGTCTTTCAGAATGGTTTGCTGAAAATGTCAATTCTAGAGGCGAAAATTTTATCTTTATTTGGGATGATTCTGAAGAATCAGCAAATCTAGTTTCAAAAAAAATGCCAGAAAAAATTCGATTTCAATGGATGGATGATGAGGACACAGACTATTATTTTGAGTTACGAATTCAATTTGACGAAATTACTAAAGATGTTTCTTTAATTGTTACTGATTTTGCAGAGGATGATGAAGTTGAAGAATCAAAAATGTTATGGACAAATCAAGTCTCAGATCTTAAAAAAGTATTAGGATCTTCTTAAATGAATTAATTTAAGTTTGGATTTTCTGGGGCATTAGACCAAATTTTATAATCATCTCCTAATTTTTTTATTTCTTCTTTCCAAAGCTCATTTGTTTTTGATTTTAATATCTTATCATTAAATCTATTGTTAGTTATAATCCAGGATTTTTCCCTTATTTCATTTTTCAATTGAGATATAGTCCATCCAGAGTACCCTGAAAAAAATCTAATATTATTAGATCCTATTTTGTTATTTTTTATAAGATTTTTTACATCCATAAAATCACCCCCCCAAAATAGATTATCAGAAACTTCTATGCTATTACTTATCAAATTAGGTGTGTTATGGATATAATATAGATTATCCTTATTTACAGGTCCTCCATCATAAATTATAAAATCCTTTCCTAAGCCCGAAAATATATCTTCAAAATTGTATTCTAGAGGTTTATTTATAATAAACCCAACTACTTCATCTTTGCTATTTTCTGTGATTAGAATGATTGCTCTGTTGAAATAGGGATCATTAATTATATTAGGGTCAGCCAATATTAAACATCCTTTTTTAATTTCATCTAATCTTGTTAAATCATTTTGCATTTCTTATGAAAATTAAAACCGTTAATTAGTGACTTAATATCTAATGTTTTTTTTCCTTCAAATTTAATTAATAAAGGACATATATATCCGTCAAATGTAGCAACCTTAAATGTACCTTTTTCAATGATAATTAATCCATTAGGATGATTATGTTTATTATTAGAGAAATTAGATTTGTAAATAATTACATTAATTTTCTTATCATAATTATCTAGGACACTTTTTGCACCTGGATATGGACTAAGACCCCTTATTTTATTGTATATATTTTCAGATGAGTCGTCCCAATTTATTTTGGAATTTGATTTATCTAATTTTGGAGCCTTATTTAAGGGCTTAATTACTAATTGCTTTTTTATTGCAACTTTTTTATTACTAAATATTTTTTCTAGAGATTTAATCAAAACATTACCACCCAATTCCTTTAGTTTATCATGAATATCCCCAGCATTCTCATTCTTAGGTATTTCTATTGATGATTGGTCTATTATATCACCTGTATCAATTTTTTTATTTATAAAAAAAGTTGATACACCCGTTTGATTTTCGCCATTGATTATAGCCCAATTTATTGGAGCAGCGCCTCTGTATTTTGGAAGTAATGAGGCATGTACATTTATGGCTCCATATTTGGGAATTTTCCACAATATCTCAGGTAACATTCGAAATGCTACTACTACTATTAAATCTGGTTTAAAGTTTGTAATTAGATTTATAAAATTTTGATCTTTTAGATTATTTGGTTGAAGAATTTTTAGACTATTTGTTCTAGCAAACTGTTTTATTGGCGATTCTTTTAATTTAAGTCCCCTGCCAGAAGGTTTGTCAGTGGAGGTTACAACTGCTAAAACATTATAATTATTTTCAATTATTTTTTCTAAAGAGGGAATTGCAAATTCTGCAGTGCCCATGAAAATAATTGTTTTTTGACTATTCATTTTAGCCCTATTTTAGTGAATTAATAATAAAATCTATTCTATTTTTTATATTGTCTTTTGGGACTATAATTGGATTGTATCCAAACTCCTTGTATGCGTTTTTTATATAGCTATCAATAGTGATCACTTGATCAAATGATTCATAACGAATTATATCAGATGAGTATATATCTTCCCATGGCTCCAATAAAAATATCATATCATACCTGTATTTATCAATTGATTTTAAAATTTTTTTTGATAAGTCAACCTTCTTAAAATTTAAATATGCGATAATGTCTGGGATTCCTCTATCAAAAAACACACAATCAGCTTGTAGGTTTATTGAGTTATTAAACTGTTGAATCCTGCCATTTAGTAATTCCTGACTAAATAAATTAGGATCTGATAAAAAAAGCTGCTCTATTCCCTTTTCCCTATACTTCAAAGTAATTTCTCTTGAAATTTCATCGAAACATTTGAAGTTATTTTTTTTCAATTCTTCAATTAATGAAGTTTTTCCTGTTCCAGGACCTCCAGTTATTATAATTTTTTTAACCATGAATTATGAATAATGTGTTATAAAAATCGTTATTAATGTTTAAATTAAAAAAATTAATAACTACTATATTTGTAATTAGATTAATTTACAACATAAATGGATCATACAAATAAAAATTTTTATGTTAATTTAACTCAACTTTTAGAGAAAACTTCAGAATGGCCTTGTGAGTATTTATTCAAGTTTATTGTTAAGTCTGATGAAAATAAAATTAATGTTATTGAGTCCATTTTTGATAATATTGGAGCAATAATTAAAAAGAAGCAATCTCGAAATAATAATTTTACTAGCATATCTGTTAATGTAATAATGGATAGACCTGAAAATGTAATCGAAAAATATAAAGAAGTTTCAAAAAGAGTTGAGGATGTAATTTTATTATAACATAAACCTGTTATTATATATTTTTTGTATTTTGCCGACTTAAATGAATCTTCACTAATTATTTAATATAAATTTTTTGTTTTGATAGATAAACTAGAGTACAATACGAATCGTGAGCAATTGATAATTCCTGAATACGGAAGACATATTCAGAAGATGATTAATCATGCATCCTCAAGAGAATCTAAGGAGGAGAGAAATAAATTAGCTAAATCTATAATATCTATTATGGGTAATTTGCAACCTCATTTAAGAGATGTTCCTGATTTTCAACATAAATTATGGGATCAGCTATTTATTATGTCTGATTTTAAATTAGATGCTGATTCTCCATTTGACAAACCTTCTAAAGAAATTTTAGAGGCTAAACCTGATCCATTGTCCTATCCTCAGAATTATCCAAAATATAGATTTTATGGGAATAACATTAAGATTATGATAGATGAGGCAGTAAAATGGAAGGATGGAGAAATGAAGGAGGCTCTTATATATACAATTGCAAATCACATGAAAAAATGTTTTTTGAATTGGAATAAAGATAGCGTTACTGACGTTGTAATTTTTGATCATTTATTTGAGCTTTCTGATGGAAAAATAGATATTAGGAATTCAGATGAGGTATTATTAGATTCATCAGTTCTAATACGACCAAAAAGAAAATTTGTTCATAAAAAATCTATTAAGAAAAATAATAGACCAAGGAAGAGATATTAAAATTCATAATTATATATAATAAATGGAAACTTTTAAGATCAAAGGTGGTTTTGAACTAAATGGAGAGATTACTCCTCAGGGAGCAAAGAATGAAGCTCTTCAGGTTATTTGCGCTTCAATCCTTACTGATGAGAAAGTTGTAATTAACAATATTCCAGACATTATAGATATAAAAAGATTAATTAATCTTTTATCAAAATTTGGTGTAAATGTCCAGAAATTATCATCAAACTCATATTCTTTTCAGTCTAATAATATAGATCTCAATTATTTAGAGTCAGATGAATTCAAAAAGGATGGTCAAAGTTTACGTGGATCAATAATGATAGTAGGTCCTCTTCTAACAAGATTTGGAAAAGGATATATTCCAAAGCCTGGTGGAGATAAGATTGGAAGAAGAAGATTAGACACACATTTTCAGGGCCTAGTTAAGCTTGGAGGAAAATTTGCATATAAAAGAAAAGATCATTTTTATACTGTCAAAGCTGATAAACTTAAAGGAACATATATTTTATTAGAGGAAGCTTCTGTTACAGGAACAGCCAACATTTTAATGGCAGCTGTACTTGCAGAGGGTAAAACAACAATATATAATGCTGCTTGTGAACCTTATATTCAACAATTATGTAAGATGTTAATTAATATGGGAGCTAATATTAAAGGAATGGGGTCTAATTTACTAATTGTTGAAGGCGTTAAAGAATTAAAAGGAACTGAGCATACCGTTTTGCCAGATATGATAGAAATTGGGAGTTGGATTGGTTTAGCAGCTATGACAAAAAGTAAAATTTTGATAAAAAATGTAAGTTGGGAGAATTTAGGTCAAATCCCCAATGTTTTCAATTCTTTAGGGATAGATTTAATTAAAAAAGGAGATGATATGTTAATTCCTAAACACAAGAATGGTTATGAGATAAAAAATTACATTGATGGATCTATTTTAACAATATCTGATGCCCCATGGCCTGGATTTAGTCCAGACCTATTAAGTATTATACTTGTAGTTGCAACTCAAGCAAGAGGAAGTGTCTTAATTCATCAAAAAATGTTTGAGAGTAGGCTTTTCTTTGTAGACAAATTAATTGATATGGGTGCAAAGATTATTTTATGTGATCCACATCGAGCTACTGTTATTGGACATGCTTTTAATTCTAAATTAAAGGCAACTTCAATGACATCACCTGATATAAGAGCGGGAATCTCACTACTTATAGCTGCCCTTTCAGCTAAAGGCACATCAATTATCAATAATATAGAACAGATTGATAGGGGATATGAAAATATTGATCAGAGGTTAAGATCAATAGGCGCTAAAATAGAAAGAATTTAATTATCATCTATAGGTGCAGGACCATCAATCATTGCCTGATATTCTTCATCACCTTTTCTTTCTTTATATTCTTTCTTTATTTCATTAATAAGTTTAGGACTTTTATATAGATCTGACATAGTCATTGCCATAGCTTTTGCAGAGTAAATCACTCCTTTATGTCCAATGCTCATACCTCCACACGCAACTACTGCCCATGAGTGCCAAGGAGTGTCTATCGGAGCTGTAGTCACACTTAGATTAATATTTGGAACATTCCAACTTACATCACCAACATCAGTTGATCCTCCTCCAGGGTGATCTAATGTTTTTCTTAAAGGTTTAATCTCAGAATCCATTCCTAAAGTGGCTTTATTGGTAGATTCCTGAATTTTTTTTGCAAATGCAATTTCCTTATCAGTATATTTAATAGGTCCAAGCAGCTCTAAATTATCTTGCATTACCTGCCCACCAGTTCTATTTACTAATACTTCATATATTCCTGAAATTAAAGAAACTTTATAATCAACATCTGCTAAAATTGCAGCACCTTCAGCCATTTCAACAAGACGATTATAAACAGGCATCATGCCTGATCTTTTGGTGTCTCTTGATCTTATCCATATTTTAGAATAGTCTGGCACTACATTAACCACTTTACCAGCATCTTGAATGTGATAGTGCATTCTTACTGTTGGTTTTACATGTTCTCGGTAATAATTTATTCCTGTTGTATATAATTCAAGAGCATCTGAAGCACTTCTTCCATTCCAAGGGTCAGCTGATGCATGTGCAGCTTGACCAAAGAATTCTACTTTAAAATCAATTAAAGCGAGGGACGATTGAACATCAGCCTCTGTATTAGCCCCTGGGTGCCAACTTATATTAACATCAACGTCATCCCATAATCCTGCTTCAACCATCCATATTTTTCCAAAGTATTTTTCTTCTGATGGAGTTCCAAAAAACTTAATAGTACCACTAATCTTTCCTTGTTCAATCATCTCTTTTATAGCAATTGCTGCGCCAAGACTTCCACTACCAAACATGTTGTGGCCACAACCATGACCTGCAGCCCCTTCTGAAATAGGAGATTTAACAGGTTTAGTTTGCTGAGAAAGACCTGGAAGAGCGTCAAATTCACCCAATACTCCAATAACAGGCTCCCCTTCACCATAGGTTGCAATAAAGGCTGTTGGCATACCTGCCACACCTCTTTCAACTGAAAAACCATTTTTTTCTGCATAATCAGATAGAATTTTTGAAGACTCATGTTCATTAAAAGCAGTTTCTGCTAGTTCCCATATTTGATTACTTATATTAATTAGATTTTCAGAATGTTTTTCTACTGAACTGACAATTTCAGATTTTATTTTATTTAGCTTTGATTGTGATATAACAACTTGAGTTGTTAAAAAGAACGATAGTAGTATTAAAGAGATTTTTTTCATTGTAATTATATTATAATATTAAAGATAACTAAAAGTTCCTAAATATTTAATTCAGTTTTTACCTCTATTATTGAATATGTTTAATTATTTTTTCACTCAAAGGATTTGTTATAGAATACCAATAATTAATTAGTTTTCCTGAGGGATCAACTAGGTATTTTTGAAAATTCCATCTAACAGTTGAGTTTTTTACTCCATTAAGGTTTTTATCTGTCAGCCACTTATATAGATAGTGTTGATTATCCCCTTTAACTTCAATTTTTTCTGTTAATAAGAACGTTACACCATAGTTAATCTTACAAAACTGCGATATCTCTTGTTCATTTCCAGGTTCTTGATTATTAAATTGATTGCATGGAAGCCCAACTACAACAAGGTCAGATTTGTATTTTTCATGTAGCTCTTGAAGATCCTTATATTGATCAGTAAAACCACATTTTGAAGCTACATTAACAAATAACAAATATTTATCTTTGAAGTCTGACAATTCTATAGGTTCTCCGGTAATATCATTTATTTTAATGTCATATATGGAATTTAAATTGTTTACACTCATATTTAATTGAATTATAGTTATAGGAATTAATAAAAGTTTTAATAAATACATTATTGCAATATATTAAAAATTACTATGCAAGCATAGTAGTTTAAGATTTATCCTAAATACCTTATCTAGTTCTCCAATATCTTCTTCACTATAATGAATCATTTATTTTTTAGTAGGTAATTAAATAGTAAACTAGCTATAATTGAGCCAATTACAGTTGCACCTAAATAATAAATGAAAAAATTGTGTGAAGCTACATTACTTAATTCCAAATCTGGGTTAATTAAGCTTAGCAATGAAGGGCCAAAACTAACGGCTGGATTAAAAACACCACCAGAAATATCACCAACAGAGAAAGCTCCAGCAGCAACTGTTAGTCCAATAGCCAGTCCATAGTATTGGTTATTTTTAGTGTCAGGATGTGTAGCAACATTAAGAATTACAAATACAAGCAGAAAAGTAAAGATTATTTCAGCTAATAAGAAACTAGTAGTGTCACTAGTATTAGAAACAACTGATAATGCATCTGCCCCAAGTAAAACAATTGAATATGCAGCTGCAAAAGCTCCAATACATTGTGATAAGATGTATTTTAAACACTCTACAACAGACATTTCACCTCTGATGATCATTGCTAAACTTACTGCAGGATTGTAATGAGCACCTGAAATATGAAATCCCATATAAACAAGGATACTTAGTCCAATTCCTATTGCAATAGGATTTCCAGTTAAACCTATAATTAGAACTAGAAAGTAAGTTCCAATTCCTTCAATAATATATTTTTTCATAATACTAATTTTTTTCTATTTTTGTTTTCTACAATAAAAGTATCAATAATTTATAATAAAATAAGTGTCATGAAAAAATATTTAATAATCTTTACAATACTAGCCTTTTCTTTTTCATTTTCTCAAATTAAGACTCCACAACCAAGTCCAGCAACTTCAATGAACCAAATGGTTGGACTAACTGAAATTGAAGTTGAATATTCTAGACCTTCAATGCGAGGCAGAGAAATATTTGGAGGTTTAGTTCCTTACAATAAAATTTGGAGAACTGGTGCAAACGCTAGCACCAAAATTAGTTTTTCGGATGATGTAGTTATAAACGATAATAAAGTAAAAGCAGGAAAATATTCTATTTTTACTATTCCAAAGGAATCAGAATGGGAATTCATTTTATATAATGACACTTCAGTTAGGGGAGTGCCAGGAGATTGGGATGACAAGAATGTTGTTTTAAGTACAATGGTTGAAATGAAAAAACTTCCTGAACCAATTTCAATTGAAACCTTCACCATTGCTTTTGATGCATTAAATAATAATCACGCAGTTATGTTAATGATGTGGGATGATGTTTATGTTCCGGTAACTATCAATGTTCCAACTAGAGATATTGTGGGAAAAAACATTCAGGAAGTAATGAGTAAAAAACCTGAAGCATCTGATTATTATGCTGCTGCTGTATATTATATGCAAGAAAATACTAATTTAAATATGGCTCTTGAATGGATGGATAAAGCTATAGAAATGTCTGAAAAACCACAATTCTGGCAATTAAGACAACAATCATTAATATATGCTGCAAATGGTGATTTAAAAGGAGCGATAAGAATAGCTAAAAAATCATTAGAGGCCTCAAAGATTGCCGGTAATCAGGACTATGTTAAGATGAATAAAGATTCAATAGAGGAGTGGAGTAATTAATTCTTTTGTGCTAGTTGTAATAAGCTAGAGATAGTAATAACAACAATACATCCAAAAACATTAAGCCATAAAAATGGCATCCAGTCATTATACCATCCATAGATAATAATGATTTGAGTAATTATTGCAGCATAAAATATAGCATTAGACTTTATAAATTTGAAAAAGAATGCTATTAGAAAAATCCCTAGGACATTTCCATAGAATATTGATCCAATAATATTTACCAATTGAATCAGATTATCTGCTAAATAAGCAACACATGCTATTCCAATAGCTATCATTCCCCATAAGAAAGTAAAAAATTTAGTTGACTTTACTAACTGATCGTCTGTAACATTTTTCTTATTCCTTTTATAGATGTCTATGGCAGTTGTAGTTGCTAATGCATTTATTTCACTTGAGGTGGATGACATTGCTGCACTTAATATTACAGCTAATAACAAGCCAATTAATCCTTTTGGAAGATTCTCAAGAATAAAAGTTATAAAAACATAATCCTTATCATTAGTTTCTACCTTAATGTTCTTCTCTTGAGAAGCTAAAGCTATAAGGTTTTTTGCTTCTAATCTGAGCTTTTTTTCTTTTAATTCTAATTCTGATAATCCGTATTTAGCATCATAATTACCTGACAAATAATTATTTATTTGATGTTGTTTTTCATTAAATATGTTGTTAAGCTCATTTTGAAGATTATTATAATCCTTCTCGTAAGTTGAATTATTTACGGTGCTAATGGATTGAGGATTAAAGTTAATTGGAGAGGAATTAAATTGATAAAATACAAAGACCATAACCCCAATAAAAAGAATAAAGAATTGCATGGGAATTTTTAAAATTCCATTAAAAATCATTCCTAATTGCATTTCTTTTAATGATTTTCCAGATAAATATCTCTGAACTTGGCTTTGATCAGTACCAAAATATGACATCATCAAAAATGTACCACCAATTAAACCACTCCAAATAGTATATCGATTTTCTAAATCAAATGAAAAATTTAATACCTCAAGTTTTGAATTTGCCCCAGCTATATCAATAGCATTTCTAAAATTAATATTCTCCGGCAGTAGATTTATAATTACTGCCAAACATATTAGTAAACCTATAAAGATGATTCCCATCTGATATTTTTGAGTATAATTTACTGCCTTAGTACCGCCCGAAACGGTATATATTATTACTAATAGACCTAATATGATATTTAATGTTGTTAGGTCCCATCCTAATACTGAAGAAAGAATAATTGCAGGCGCAAATATTGTAATACCTGCCGAGAGACTTCTTTGGATTAGAAACAACAAAGCAGTAAGCGTCCTAGTCTTTAAATCAAATCTACTTTCAAGATATTCATAGGCTGTGTATACCTTTAATTTATGATATATAGGGATAAATACCATACAAACAATGATAATTGCTAATGGAATTCCAAAATAAAATTGTATGAACCCCATACCATCATGAAATGCTTGTCCAGGAGTTGAAAGGAATGTGATTGCACTAGCCTGAGTAGCCATTACTGACAATCCAATAGTCCACCATTTAGCTTGATTGCCAGCCTTAATATAATCTAAGGATGATTTGGCCCCTCGAGTTTTTATAGTACCGTAAACAACAATTAATAAAAGGGTTGATACTAAAATTATCCAATCAATTAATTGCATTGTCTAGTAGTAATTAGTAATTAAGAAGAAAATAATAAAATAGATTAGGTTAGCTAAGATTATCAGATTATAGAATTTATTCCACTTAAATTTATCCATTGTTATTCTCTTCTAATCCAAATTTCATGCATAGGATCTCCCTTGCTACTATATCCAGAATGATTCCATTCATTATTTTCAATAGAGTAAGTGAATTCTAAACTTAGTCCAGCTTTAGAATTATCCCTTGAAAAGAACTCTATATTTTCAGTGTATATGCCACCAATTGTTGAATAGGTGCCTCCTCCAGTTCCCATAAACCTTTTTGTTTCGGTATTATATGCTATCCATTGGAATCTTTTCCCTGATAAAATCTTCATTGTTTTTCTAGGGCCACTAGTATCTCTCATTCGCCTATTTCCATCCCTAACCCTTCCTGCCATTAACCATGCACCTTGAAGTTCACCAGGAGAACCACTATCAATCCTGTAAAATGTCCAGTTGGATTCAGGAATTGATAAAGATGAATCAGTTAATTCAACCTCAAAGGTTACAACCTCTCCAACTCTTTCCGCATTTCCAGTATCAAATTCAACCTTTTCTGTCATCATATTTCCATTAAGCTTCCATGTTCCACCATTCGAGGATACAAATTCACCTGATTTTGATTTATAGATGCTTATTACTTGATATCCTTCAGCAAAAATTACTATACTCCTGAGTTTTTCACCATCCTCAGATATATGATTTCTTTCCCAAGCACCAATTATACTTTGACTACTAGCACTTAGGCTATATAAAACGATTAAGAATAAAAAAAACTTTTTCATTTAGCCCAATTATTTTGAATTTTCATCACTTGTTCAATAACATCTCTTACAGCACCCATTCCACCATTTTTATGAGAAACATAGGAGCAAAGAGTCTTTACTTCAGGTGTAGCATCTTGAGGACAGCAAGGTAGACCAACTATTTTTAATATGGGTATGTCTGGAATATCATCCCCCATAAAGAGTATATTCTTTTTATCTAAATCATATTTTTTTATAAATGAATTTAGTTGTTCAATCTTATTTTCTGAACCAAGATGTATTTCCTTAATTCCTAAGCTTTCAAATCTTTCCCTTACAATTTCATTAGTCCCCCCTGAAATTATACATATATTATAACCACTTTCAATAGCTGTTTTTAATGCATACCCATCTTTAACATTCATTTTTCTTAGCATATTACCCTCAGAGTCAATTAACAAAGATCCATCAGTAAGTACACCGTCAATATCAAAAATAAAAGTTGAAATATTCTTTAAGCCTTCTTTATAATTATTCTCCATATTTATCTTGAATTAGTTTTGTCATTAATTCATATAATCTTTTATGGTCTTGTTTCTTTAGCGCTTTTATATGATTTATTATAATTTCATTATTATTCCTAATTGCTGGACCAGTTTGCGCATTTTCAGGATCTAATTTATGAATTTTATCTACTGTCTCGTTAATAAGGGGTTTTAAAATATTAAAATCTAGGTTTTTGCTGTCAAGAATTTCTTTAGCAATTGTGAACATATGATTCACAAAATTATTAGAAAAAATTGCAGCTAAATGAAGTGTCCTTCTTTCTTCATAATTTATTTTATATGATTTGCAATCAATATATTTTGATATTTTTTCTAATAACATCAAATCTTGATTATTTTCAGATTCAATACATATAGGAACTTTAGATATTTCGAGTTCCTTATTTTTTGAGAAAGTTTGTAATGGATAGAAAACACCTCTTCTGTTTTTATTATTAAGAATAGTAAAGTTTAAACTACCTGAAGTATGCACAACAAGTTTGTTAGAGATATTAAGTTCTTTTGATAAATTACCAATATATGAATCACTTATAGAAATAATATATACGTCAGCTGATTTAATATTAGCTAAATCATCTATTATCTCTGTATCTAAACTACTTAATGTAATTTTATTTTTATCCCTAGTGTACCATTGAACCAGATCAATTTGTTGGGATTTATTAAATGCTTTAGATAGATGATGACCTACATTACCAGCGCCAAGCAAAACAATTTTTATCATAATTGATTAATAATGAGCAAAAAGTACAAAATTAATTGAAAATGATATTAAATTTGTTCCTTCAAAAATATTTCTTTTTTACTTAATGCTAAAAAGAGTAACAAATATATTATTCTCAAATAGACTAACAGGTTTATTATTTATTGTTTTTGCAATAGCAATGGCAATAGGGACTTTCTTAGATGCAGGTCAAGAAACTTCACCAACTCCTTATTCAAGGAATATTATTTATAACGCTTGGTGGTTTGAAGGTATAATGCTCCTATTTGTTGTAAACTTTATAGGCAATATTTATAGATATGATTTATTATCCAAAAGAAAGTGGGCTACTTTAATCTTGCATTTATCATGGATTCTTATTTTGGTTGGTGCTTTTCTAACTAGATATGTTGGTTATGAAGGGGTGA
Organism: uncultured Flavobacteriales bacterium; assembly: GCA_913031385.1. GTDB lineage: Bacteria > Bacteroidota > Bacteroidia > Flavobacteriales > Flavobacteriaceae. Next base: position 22,952 of record CAJWCT010000011.1, read on the forward strand.
TGAGTATAAGGGAAGGCAATGTAGAGAATACTTTTATATCACAAAAAACCTATTTAACTGTATATATAGATGGTGATTATGAAATAAATGGGCAAATAATGAGAAAACCGATTGAAGAGCATGTTGATTTTTCACATAGATTAAACAATAAATTTAGACATAGTACTGATTATAATAAAATACCTGTTTCTATAGAATTGACAGATTTTATAAAAGGAGCAGAGGAGGATGTTGTATATGATGAAAATGGAGAGTATTATCTAAAGATTGTTGAATCAACTGGAGGTATGCCTCATAATCATTTTTTAAAGGCAGGAACAGTCCAAAGTCTTCACAATACCCTTTATACATTAAACAACTATGTTGAAGGTGCTATAAATATAACTTTTGATGATAATGGAATTTTTATTGAATCTCCTTATGATGCAGAATACATGGTTATGGCTACTATGAGTCTAGGGAAATTAAATAAAAATCAAAAAGAACCACTTAAGCTAAGATCAAGATATATAATAAATAGTCAATCAATTGTATTTCCTAAACCTGTTATTAAAGGAGTTTTTGATGTTGTAAAAAAGTCAGAGCTTTTAAAATCTGATCAAGACGCAATAGAGCTTAAAATTTCAACTCCTGCTGAAACAAAAACAGTAAAGTTATTGGGAGGTATGGGAACTAATAATCAATTTAAAAAAGTTGAAATAGGAGACCTAGCTTTCCTTTTTAAATATGGTTCTAAAGTTTATGAACTTCCTTTTAGTGTTAAGCTAAATGATTTTATTGCTGAAAAATATCCTGGGACTGAGAAAAGTTATTCTGCTTTTGCAAGTGAAGTTACTGTAATAGATGAGGAGAATTTTGATTACAGGATTTTTATGAACAACATTTTAAATTATAAGGGATATCGTTTCTTTCAAGCATCATTTGACCCAGATGAAAAAGGAACAATTTTATCTGTAAATAACGATTTTTGGGGTACCACTATAACTTATATAGGCTATATACTTCTTTATATTGGTTTGTTTTCTATACTTTTTTCAGGATTTACTAGGTTTAGTGATTTAAAGAATCAAATTCAACAACTAAAAATCAAAAAATCTAAATTCATTCCAATTATATTTTTTATTTTCTCGCTCACTTTAAATGCACAAGATGCTAACCCTCATAACCCTGAGACTAGTCAGGCTGATATTGAGAAGATAGATTCTATTCTATATGCAAATCAAGTTCCAAAAGTTGAAGCAGATAAATTTGGAAAAATAGTTATTCAAGATCTTGGCGGCAGAATGATGCCTATTAATACTTATGCATCAGAATTATTAAGAAAGTTAAGTAAGAGTGATCATTATAAGGATCTTGATGCAAATCAAGCAATATTGTCTATGTATGAAAGCCCTTTATTGTGGTATAATATTCCAATAATCTATTTAAAAAAGAAAAAAGGTGATTCTATTAGAAATATTATTGGAGCAAGCAAAGAGGATAAGCATATTGCTCTAGTAAACTTTTTTACTGAAACAGGTGAGTACAAGCTTGCACCTTATCTTGAAGAAGCCTATAGAACAACAGTTCCTAATGCTTTCCAGAAAGAGTTTAAAGAGACAGATCAAAGAGTAAACCTTCTATACAATGCGCTTGAAGGGACTTCCCTTAGACTTTTCCCAGTTATTGATGATGAAAATAATAGATGGATTTCCTCAGCTGAAAATAGGGGGGATAATAAAGTGATTAAAGACACTTTATATTCAAATTTCATAAATACTGGCTTTAAAACTTATTTATATTTTTTAAACCAAGGGAAAAGATCAAATGATTTTAGTGAATCAGATAAAATATTAGGTGCAATTTTAGATACTCAGTACAGATACGGATCTCAGGTAATGCTTACAGAATCTAAGATAGAATCAGAAGTATTATATAACAAATATGATATTTTTAGAAGTCTCTTTAGTTGGTATCTTTATGCCGGTTCATTATTATTTATAGTTTTAATTTTCCAAATTTTTAATAACAACCGCATTATTAATTCCTTAATTACAATTTTTAAATATTCTATTTATTTGCTATTTATTTTACATGCCATTGGTCTTTGTTGGAGATGGTATATATCTGGTCATGCTCCATGGAGTGATGGTTATGAATCAATGATATATATATCTTGGGTAACAATGCTATTTGGAATTGTATTTGGAAGAAGAAGTGATTTAACAATAGCTTCTACAGCATTTGTTACTTCAATGATTCTTATGATAGCACATTGGAGTTGGATGGATCCTGCTATAGCAAATCTAGTTCCAGTGCTAGATAGTTATTGGCTAATGATACATGTTTCGATTATTGTTGGTAGTTATGGTCCATTTACCCTAAGTATGATACTAGGATTAGTTACATTGATTTTAATTATACTAGTTAACAATAAGAACAAAGAAATAATGGCATTAAATATTAGAGAATTAATAATAATTAATGAGATGTCACTTACGGTTGGATTGGTAATGCTAACTATTGGAAATTTTTTAGGTGGAATGTGGGCTAATGAGAGTTGGGGAAGATACTGGGGATGGGACCCAAAAGAAACATGGGCATTAATTAGCATTATGATTTATGCATTTGTTTTACATATGAGGATAATTCCGTCATTAAAGAGTCAATTTAGTTTCACTATTGCTTCAATTATATCTTATGGAACTATACTTATGACTTACTTCGGGGTTAATTTCTATTTATCAGGCTTACATTCGTATGCAAAAGATGACCAACAAATTAGTTTTTTATATGCAGGTTTAACATTATTAATGGTGTGTATTTTAGCATTTTTAGCCTATCCTAAATATTCAAAATATTTAAAAAATAATCGTAAATTTAATTTAGATCAGTTATAATGGAAGACAAGATAAAAGGAATCAATACTATATGTACCCATGTAGGCGAGATTGAAGACAAGCAGTTTGGCGGAGCAATTTCGCCTATATATACTTCTACATCCTACGCTTATATTGATGCTGAGATCAGCAGATATCCTAGATATTCTAACACTCCGAATCAAGAGTATTTGTGTAAGAAAATTGCCGCATTAGAAGAAACAGAAACAGCCATGATTTTAGGCTCTGGAATGGCAGCAATTAGCACAACTCTTCTATCTCTTTTAAGTTCAGGAGATCATATTTTGTTTCAGAATGACATATATGGCGGAACTAGAAATCTAGCTGAAGCTCAATTTGATCGTTATGGTATTGAATTTTCTTTTACTGAAGGCCTAGAAGTTTCTGATTTTGAAAAAGAAATAAGAGATAATACTAAAGTTATATATATTGAATCTCCTTCAAATCCTATCTTAAAGATAGTAGATATTAAAGCTGTTGCTCAGTTGGCAAAGTCAAGAAATATATTATCAGCTATTGATAATACTTTTGCAACTCCAGTTATCCAAAAACCTTCAACTATGGGAATTGATATAGTCCTTCATAGTGCTACTAAATATTTTGGAGGGCATAGTGATATTTGTGCCGGTGCAGTGGCAACTTCAGAGGATCTAAAAAAAACGATATGGAGTTTGTCTAAAAATTTAGGAGGAAGTTTAAGTGATTATACTGTTTGGTTATTAGAGCGTAGCATGAAAACTTTAGTAATAAGGGTTAAAGCTCAACAGGAAAATGCTATGAAATTATCTAAGTATCTGTATGATCATAATTTAACAAAAACAGTATATTATCCTGGGCTTACTACTCATGAAAATCATGATCTAGCTAAAAGACAAATGAATGGTTTTGGAGCCATGATGTCTTTTGAATTTGATGATAGTATAGACGTAAATTCCTTCTTAAAATCTCTTGAATTAATAAAACCATCTATGAGTTTAGCTGGAGTTGAAAGCACAATGCTTGTGCCAGCAGAAACCTCACACCATTTGCTAAAGCAAGAAGATCGTTTAAAACAAGGAATCACAGATAACCTAATTAGATTTTCTGTTGGAATTGAAGATACTGAAGATATTATCCAAGATATTGAACAAGCTATAGTAAAAGCAACTAATAAGTAATTAATATATTATGATAAAATTAGATATACTAGCTATTGGTGCACACCCTGATGATGTTGAATTGGGTTGTGCAGGAACTATTGCTAAAGAGATAAGCAATGGCAAAAAAGTTGGTATAGTTGATTTAACTAGGGGTGAATTAGGAACCAGGGGAGATGCTCAAACTCGAGATTCTGAATCTAATAATGCAGCTAAACTTTTAGGAGTGGAATTCAGAGAAAATTTAGATTTTTCAGATTGTTTTTTTACAAATGACAAGGAACATCAAATGAAATTAGTTGAAACTATAAGAAAATATAAACCTGACATTGTTATTTGTAATGCAATTCAAGACAGACATATTGATCATTCAAAAGCAGCCAAACTTATTAGTGATGCATGTTTTCTTAGTGGTCTAAAAAAAATATCAACTACTAGTGATTCTGTTTCTCAAGATCCGTGGAACCCTGTTAATCTGTATCATTATATTCAATGGAATAATAATAAACCTGATTTTGTTGTTGATATATCTGATTTTATAAAAAATAAATTAGATGCTGTTATGTGTTATAAATCTCAGTTTTATGATCCAAATGACAGCTCAGAGGAAACGCCAATTTCTACAAAAAACTTCTTAGATAGTATTGAATATCGTGCTAGAGATTTAGGTAGGTTAACAGGAGTTGAATATGCTGAAGGTTTTAATACCTTGCGAATACCAATTATTGATAATATTTCAGATTTAAAATAAAATTTTAAAACCTTTTGTAGAGATTTACAAATAATTTACATTTGCATTCCTTATGGTGGTTGTAGTTCAGTTGGTTAGAACGCCTGATTGTGGTTCAGGAGGTCGCCGGTTCGAGTCCGGTCTTCCACCCAAATTTAAACCTTCGAGAAATTGAGGGTTTTATCTTTACTATTATAAAATTATGAGAAAACAGTTTTTTATAGGATTATTAGCTTTATTAACCATTATTCAATTTATTAAAATTGAAAAAAATGAGTCTAATGATTTGTCTTATACTATTTCTAAAAGCTATACTATATCAAATGAGCTGAATCAATTATTGAAAGTATCTTGTTATGATTGCCATTCAAATAACACTAACTATCCTTGGTATTCTAAAATACAGCCAGTAGCTTGGTGGTTAGATCACCACGTTCAAGATGGTAAAAAACATTTAAATTTTTCTGAGTTTACTAAAAATAGAATAGCAATTCAGAATCATAAATTTGAGGAAATTGTAGAAATGGTAGAAGATAAAGAGATGCCATTACCTTCTTACACTTTTTTAGGATTACATCCTGAAGCTAATTTAACTAACAAACAAAGAGAATTAGTAATTAATTGGGCGAATAATCAAATTAACTATCTGAAAGAAAATTTTCCTGAAGACAGTTTAGTGTTTAGAAGAAAGTGATCTCAGTAGAATTATAATAACTAAACCATACATCTTCTTCTTTAAACTATAATAATTAAATAATGAAAGCTACAGCTAAACATAACGAACGAATAGCAAAAATGACATTTGCCTCTGTTTATCCTCATTACGTTAATAAGGTAGAAAAGAAAGAAAGAACAAAGGAAGAATTACATCAAGTCATAGAATGGCTAACTGGTTATGATGAATTGAGATTGCAAGATTTTATTGATAAAAAGGAAACATTTGAAACATTTTTTCAAAATGCTGAACTGAATCCCAATGCTCATCTAATTAAAGGAGTAATATGTGGTTATCGAATTGAGGAAATAGATAATTCATTAACTCAACAAGTAAGGTTTTTAGACAAATTAGTAGATGAACTAGCAAAAGGACGAAAAATGGAAAAAATTTTACGTAAAGATGGAGAAGTCATATCTAAAGGAAAGAAATAGCTTATGGGATTATTTAGTGTATTAAAAAAAGGTAAAAATTAATAACCGGCAT
>CAJWCT010000012.1 GCA_913031385.1 uncultured Flavobacteriales bacterium
AATTAATTTCAACTTCAGAAATATCATTTTCCGAAATCAAACTGAGGTCCACACCAGATTACGCAAACGTAAACTACAATCCAGGTTCTTGCAGACCACATTGGCTATCGTTCTGCGTCCTTGGCTGCCTTTTTCAGTCACTGTGAACATGGCAGTACCATCAAGCCGATGGACGTGATGACACAAACAACACATATCGAGCCTGACTCTGGCTGATGAACGCAGCAACCGACGCATCACCACCCCTGTGAGGCCGCCATCCTGGGGAGAAACCAGAACAACATAACCCAGATGCCCGGAAGGATGTATCCAACCAAGAAAATCTCTATTCGGCCATATTATGTGCCGCAAATCAGGAATCCAGATTTCATCTTCGCTAGAATCAAAACAACCTTTCAGAGCATGCGCTGATATTTCTTCCATCCGCAGATTTTACCTCAATTACCCCTGGCTTGATTAACAAAATATCAGATCCAGTTGCATGCCCAGGAAATATCAATCAAGCTGAACACCAATCCGAAAACGCCAGTACCGTAACTGATACTATCACAGCCAACCAAGCTAATATGAGAACCGTATGATACAACTGGAAAAACGAGATTCTATCTTCATTCTGACTATGGATGACGGTGAAAATCGCTGGAATACCACTTTCGTTCGAGAAATCTCGACCGCCCTGGACGAAGTAGAGGCTTCGGTTGGCCCAGCAGCTCTGGTCACGACATCATCAGATCCTAAATTCTTTTCTAACTTTTCTCTAAGTCTTCCTATTTGTAATTTTTCTTTTTTTGATAACGTATTGAATGTCCCGTCTTGTTTCATTCTATCGATAGAACTCATTTTCTTAACCGCCTTTCTAATCGTAATAAAATTAGTAAGCATTCCTCCAGGCCATCTTTCGGTTATATAAGGCATGTTAACTTTCTTTGCAGCCTCAGAAACTATATCTTTAGCCTGTTTCTTTGTTGCAACAAATAAAATTTTTCGCCCTGATATTGCAATCTTTTTTAGTGCTTCAGAAGCCTCCTCTAGTTTACTTATTGTTTTATATAAATTGATTATATGGATCCCATTTCTTTCCATATATATAAATGGAGCCATATTAGGGTTCCATTTTCTTGTAAGATGTCCAAAATGAACACCTGCCTTAATTAAATCTTTTACTTCTATTTTTCCCATTTTGAATTAGTTTACGTTCTTAATTATAGCAATATCTAAGTGGTATAAATAAATTAAGCCTTAGGTATTTAGATGCTAAACTAAATTTTTGATTTATTACATATATTATAATATTATCGTTTTGAGAATTGGAATTTTTTCCTTGCCTTTTTCTGACCAAATTTTTTCCTTTCAACCATTCTAGGATCTCTAGTTAATAATCCTTCAGGTTTTAATACTTCTCTATTTTTTTCATCAAGCTCACATAATGCTCTGGATAAGGCTAATCTAACGGCTTCAGCTTGTCCAGTTGCTCCTCCACCATAAACATTTACGCTAGTATCAAATTTTTTTTCGTTTTTAGTCAGAGTAAAAGGTTGATTAATTTTATATTGAAGAGATAGAGTTGGAAAATAAATTTGATAATCTTTTTTATTTACAATAATACTTCCTTTGCCTTTTTTTAAATAAACTCTAGCAACTGCAGTCTTTCTTCGACCAATTTTGTGAATTACATTTTCCATCTAATTAACGTCATTTAGATTAATTGAAACTGGTTTTTGAGCCTCTTGATCATGATTGGTGTTATTATAGACATGTAGGTTACGAAATAATGCAGCTCCCAATTTATTTTTTGGCAACATACCCTTTACTGATTTCTCAATAATTGTACTGGGATTTTTGTCAAATAATTGCTTTGCAGTAAGAGTCCTTTGTCCTCCAGGATAACCTGTATATCGAATATAGGTCTTATCTTCCCACTTTTTCCCAGTCAAATTTACTTTTGAGGCATTTACAACAACAACATTATCTCCACAATCTACATGAGGAGTGAAGTTTGGCTTGTGTTTTCCCCTTAAAAGAATAGCTACTTTAGAAGCAAGTCTCCCTAGAGTTTGGCCTTTAGCATCAACTAAAACCCACAGTTTATCTGCTGTAGATTTATTAGTTGCAATCGTTTTATAACTTAATGTATCCATCTATAGTTTTTAAGTTAAAATAGTCTTTATCTCAAAAGTGGATGCAAATCTACAATTATATATTATATTACCAAATAGATAATCAAAATTATTTTCAGAGAATCTTATCTATAGATTTTTGTCGCAATAGACATAATTAATGGGCTTCTAACCAATTTTTTCCATAATCAATATCTACTGTTAAAGGAACTTTAAGAGTGAATGCATTTTCCATTTCATATTTAACTAATGTAATTACATCATTTAATTCAGGCTTAAATACATCAAAAACCAATTCATCATGCACTTGTAGAAGCATTTTACTTTGAAATTTTCTCTCGATAAACTTTGATTGAATATTAATCATAGAAATTTTTATTATATCTGCTGCACTCCCTTGAATGGGAGCATTAATTGCATTCCTTTCTGCACCTCCTCTGACTATAGAATTCCTTGAGTTAATATCTTTTAAGTACCTCCTTCTTCCAAGCAATGTTTCTACATATCCTTTTTCTCTGGCAAATGAAATTTGAGAGGCAATATATTGCTTCAATTTAGGATACTTATTATAATATGTCTCAATTAACTCTTTAGATTCTTTTCTTGATAAATTGGTCTGATTACTTAGTCCAAAAGCTGATACTCCATATATAATTCCAAAATTTACAGTTTTTGCATTAGTCCTTTGCATGTTCGTAACATTCTTAATTTTTGTATTGAAAATCAAGGCCGCTGTAGACGAATGAATATCTTCATTATTTTCAAAAGCATTAATCATATTCTCCTCTTCACTTAATGCTGCTATTATTCTTAATTCAATTTGGGAATAATCTGCTGATAAAATAACAAAATCTTTATTCCGGGCGATAAATGCTTTTCTGACCTCTTTACCCCTTTCTGTTCTTATTGGTATATTTTGCAGGTTTGGATTTATACTGCTTAATCTCCCAGTTGCAGCAACAGTTTGTAAATATTCAGTATGAATTTTGCCAGTATTTTTTGATAATTGATTAGGCAAGGCTTTTATATATGTATTTTGAAGCTTAGTAAGACTTCTATATTCTAAAATAGTCTTTACAAAATCATTCCCTTTTGCTAAGTAGGATAAAATTTCTTCAGAGGTTGAATATTGTCCTGTTTTTGTTTTTTTTGGATTAGCAGCTATTTTCATTTTATCAAATAAAATTTCACCTAATTGCTTTGGAGAAGATATATTGAATTCTTCTTTTGCCTCAGCATATATAATGTTTTTTGTCTTTTCAATCTCTTGATCAGTAGATTTTGATAATTTATTCAAATATGTAACATTTAAACTAATTCCTTCAATTTCCATACTGGCTAAAACTCTAAGAAGTGGAATTTCTATTTCTTTATACAATGATGTATGTTTATTTAGTTTTAGCTCATCTTCTAGAAGAACCTTTAATTGAAATATGATATTTGCTTTTTCAGAGGCGTTATCAATGATAGACTTCTCCTGACTTATAGAGTAGTTTAAATAATTTTCAGAGAGGACCTGAGTAGTATGATTAATATCAGGATTAATTAGATAATGAGCTAGCATTGTATCAAAGATTTCTCCATTTATGCCTATATCATACTTTTCTAGAGATTTTATATCATGCTTTATATTTTCGCTAATCTTTTCAATTGAATGATCTTCAAAAAATAATTTTATTTTTTGAAGTATTTTTTTGTCAGTTTTTTGCATTGCCAAATAATCTATGTAATAAACTTTGTTTTTACTCCAACAAAATGAAACTCCAACTAGATTTGATAGTAGAGGATTATGATTATCTAATAATAGTTTAAATGCAACTAAAGATTGTTTCATTAATTTATCTAGGAATATTTTTAGACTTATTTTTGTATCAATAATTTGAAAAAGATGAGATATTTCTTTCTTAGAAACTCTTATTGATGAATTTTCATTTGTTTTGTCTTCTTTTGCTTGATCAAAAAGAGAAAATTGACCACTACCTGCAGAAATTGAGCTAGTTTCAGGCGGTTTTTCTTTAACGGCCTTTGTATTTTTTTTAATTGGAATATCAAATATTTTTTTGAAGTTTTCAGCTAATCTCCTAAATTCTAAATCTGAAAATATTTCATATAGCTTATCAGGCTCGTCTACACTTAGCTTGAATTTATTGGAATCAAAATCTACAGGAACATCTGTAATAATAGTAGCAAGTTTCTTTGAAAGTAGCCCAGCCTCACTATTAGCCTCTATTTTTTCACGTAGTTTCCCTTTGATTTTATCAGTATTTGATAATAAATTTTCAATACTACCATATTCTTTAAGAAATTTTTTAGCAGTTTTATCTCCAACACCAGGTAGTCCTGGGATATTATCTACAGAATCACCTTTCATTGCTAAGAAGTCAATTACTTGTATTGGATCTGATATTTCAAATTTATTGTTTACCTCTTCTATCCCCCATGTTTCATACCCTCCTCCAAACAGAGGCTTATATATAAAAGTTTTTTTATTAACCAATTGAGCAAAATCTTTATCAGGAGTTACCATATAAGTTTCAAAATTTTCTTTCTCAGCTTGTTTTGCTAATGTTCCTATTATATCATCTGCTTCATATCCTTCTTTAACCATTATACATATTCCAAGTGCATTTAATATTTCTTGAATATATGGGACAGCTATCTTAATAGCTTCTGGAGTCTCATCTCTATTGGCCTTATATTCAGGGAATATTTCTATTCTGTCTTGACTTCCGCCTTTATCAAAACAAACAGCAATATATTCTGGTTTTTCTCTTTTTATCACATCAAATAATGAATTAGTAAAACCTAAAATAGCAGATGTGTCTACTCCTTTTGAATTAATTCTAGGATTCTTTATAAAGGCATAGTATCCTCTAAAAATTAGAGCATATGCATCAATTAAAAAAAGACGTTTTTTATTCTCCATAGGCATACAATGATGTAATAAAAATCACATTTATTAAGAAATTATGTAAGAGTCTGATTTAATATTGACATTTTTATTTGATTGGTATTTAGTCATGCTAAACCCCTTTTGTATTGAATAACACCCTACATCTCCATTTTTATTTAGTGCGATATAGCCGACTTGAAAATTTTTGTAATTGCTGTTAGGTTTATATACAATTCTTTTAATTGCTATTTCACAAGCTTTTTGAGGACTATGACCTTGTCGCATTAATTCAACAATTAAAAAGCTGCCTACTGTTTTTACGACTTCTTCACCTAATCCTGTTGCTACTGCTCCTCCAATTCCATTATCTACATATAATCCAGACCCTATAATTGGAGAATCCCCAACTCTGCCATGCATTTTATAAGCTAATCCACTTGTAGTACAGCCTCCAGAGATATTTCCACTACTATCAATTGCTAACATGCCAATTGTGTCATGATTTTCTATGTTTATAATTGGGTCATATTTTGAAGTCTTTTTCCATTTATTCCATGCTTTTTTTGATGCTTCAGTTAGCAGGTCTTCCTTTACAAAGCCCATTGAATATCCAAATTCCTCAGCTCCAATTCCAGACAACATAACATGTGGGGTATCTTCCATTACTTTTCTTGCTAATGAAATAGCATGTTTTATATTTTTTAAAAAAACCACTGATCCACAATCTCCTTTACTATTCATTATGCATGCATCTAGTGTTACATTCCCATCTCTGTCAGGAAGACCTCCTTTACCAACAGATTGTCCTTTTTCATTTGCCTCTTCAACCATACACCCTTTTTCAATAGCATCTAAGGAGCTTTCATGATTTTGCATGGTTTTCCATGCTTTTTTTGTTGCATTTTTTACATCCCAAGTTGCGATAACAACGGGCAATGTATCCTCGTTTAAATTAATTTTTTGTTTATCTACATTTGATAAGGCATCATTAGCTATCCCTAATCCCATAGAGAATAATGATGTTTTTTTTATGAATTTTCTCCTTTCCATTTATAAAAGATTTTGTTTTGCCAATATTTTTTGTGTTAAAAAACTATACATGAGCAAGAAAGCAAAGCATAGAACAGCCACCCAATATGAATCTTGTATAGTAAAGATATCAGCTAATTTCCCTTGAACAGGAGGAATTATTGCTCCTCCCAAAATCATCATAATTAAAAATGAGGACCCTTGTGAGGTATATTTCCCAATTCCATTGATACTTAATGAAAAAATGCAAGGCCACATTATTGAACAAAATAACCCACCAGTTAAAAATGCAAATAATGCAACTTTGCCAGTTGCTAATACTCCAATTAACATTGCAATAACTCCAAATAAACTAAATATCTTCATAGTTTTTATAGCGTTATCTTTTGCCAAATAGAACCCAATTATTTGAATAAATATAATAAGGGAGAATATTAAGATTTCATTAGAAGTAATAGGATTTCCACTAATTTGATTAACAGCTATAATAACCCCAAATGCTAAAAATGGAACAACACATAATAATATCTTTTTTATATTTTCTGAAGGATTAAAAACAGTGATTGACCCAGTCCACCTGCCAATCATTAATCCTCCCCAGTATAAAGAAATATATTTTGCAATTTGAGAATCACTCATAACTTCAAGCCCTAGAGGATTTAAGTTATTTACAACATCACTCACGTTCTTTAACAATTCTCCTAAATTACTTTGAATAGTAACTTCAACTCCTACATAGGTGAAAATTCCCAACATTCCTAGTCCGAGTTGTGGATATTGTAGTGCTCCCCAGCCATCTGGATTTGCTTTGCCTTTATTATAGGCATAATATATTAATACAAAAACAGCAATTAGACTTATAAGAGATAAAATTAGTCTGCTGTTTTCTAGTTCTTCACCAGATATTAAATCAAACCCTTCTGTATAAGAATAAAAAATTAAACCAAAGCAGACAATCATTATTACTGTTAAGAGAATTAGTATATTCTTTGCCTTTGCTGCAGGTTCAAAACTGTCCTGGGTTCTTGCATCGGGCAAATTTTTAGATACATAAAAGAATATTGCTACAGCTAAAAACATGCCTGCAACACCAAGATATAGTAATTGGATAGTACTAAGTTGAATACCCCCAGTTTTAATTAATTCATTTAATTCTGCTCCAGAAAGTGGAGCAGATCCAAATATTATAAAGGCTATTAATAGTGGGCCAATAGTTGTTCCAAATGAATTTATTCCTCCAGCAAGATTTAGTCTATTTGGTCCAGTTGCAGGGTCTCCTAAAGAAATAACAAAAGGATTAGCAGCAGTTTGTTGAAGGGAAAACCCTAAGCCAATTATGAACAGAACAATTAATACATAATAAAAAACTTGAGTTTGACCAAATTCAGCTCCATTAACTGACGGAAACATTATTAATGCTCCAACAGCCGAAATTATTAGCCCATAGATAATCCCTCTTTTATACCCCCAATTATTTAAAACATCTTTCCCAGATTGACTTGACCAAATGAATAATATTAGAGCGCCTATATAGTATGCCCCATAAAATGCAAATTCCACTAATTGCGACTGGAATTGATCTATACTAAAATAAGTTTTGCAAAAGGGAATAAATACTCCCTGTGATGCAGCTATAAATCCCCAGAAAAAGAAAACAATTATTAAAGTATAAAGGGCTGAATTATTATTCTGGTTTTTCATAGTTATAATCTAAAAATTTAAAATAATATTAATGGAGAATAATTACTCTAAAATAATAAAAACGATTTTCTTTTTTAGTCTTTTAAAAGTTTTTATTAGTTATATACAATCTGAATGCTTTAAAATCAATTAACCTATTGATTAACATAGTTTTAACATAGAATTTTATTAAAATGTTATATTTGTAGTGTAGTATTTATTATAAATTTTAGCTAATGGCAAAATTTGGAGATTTAATTGATGTTGAGGTGCCAGTCCTATTAGAGTTTTTTACTGAATGGGATGAACGGTCAACAACTATGCACCCTGTTCTTAAGGATGTAGCAGCTGCTCTAGGCGATAAAGCTAAGGTTATAAAGATAGATGTTGAAAAAAATAACGAATTAGCTAATGCTCTAAGAATTAAGGGAGTGCCAACATTAATTATCTATAAAAGTGGTGAAATGAAATGGAGGCAAAATGGAGAGGAGGATGCAAACACATTAATTGGAAGACTTCAGGAATACGTATAGGTTATAAAAAAAGATCTAAATAGTCATTAAATTCTTTCATTTTATTTTCTAAATACTCACCTTCTTCATATGAAATTAACACATCAACAAGAGATCTATACCTTTCAATATCTGTATAAATTTCTTCTGCATATCTATTCTTATTAGAATCTGAAATACTACTAAAATATTCAAGATTCTCTTTATACTTTTCGGCAATTTTTTCAAAAATATCCCTGGCTCTATCCTTTTTTTCTATTTTATAATATGAATTAATAAATGGCTCTAAAAGGGTATAAAAGCCGAAATCTTCAATAGGCATTTTTGCCATTGCTAGATCTAGAATTTTTTCTGCCTTGTTATAATCATTTTCAATGATTAATTGATCAATTAATCTTACCATATTACCCCTGTAGGTTATGCTATTTTTTCTTGATTCAACATCATAATAGATCTCTTTTTCATCCCTTTTACCCCAATTCCATTTTTTTACTAGAGGATACATAACCTCAGTGTCTACTCTTCCCATTTCATAAGGTCTTTCAAGATCAACAGGCGTTTTAATAGGAATTAGTTTATAACAAACTCCTTCAACTTGAAGATAGTCTTTCATCCAGATATAATCTTCATCTCCAAAAGCTCCACCAGTAAAATAAATTGGACGATTCCAGTCGTTACTTGCAATTATATCAAGCATTAACAGACGATTTTTATATAAGGCTTGTCCTTTAATTTTTATAATAATTTCATCTACAATTTTTTCAGCATCCTTTGAGCTAACTATATTATTTGATAGAGCGTTCTTCTTATTTACTTTAATACTTATGTTTTCACTAGGCAGATAGTTAGCATTAAGATCCTGAGATCTTAACCCTCTTGTGTCATACCCTTGCTGATCAAGAAGGGCTTTGTACTTAAATCTTTTCTCATCTCTTGTAATAAAATCTAAGAAAATATTAAGATCAAGTGTGTCATTAGTAATAGTTTCTTTTATTATATAATCACGGGTACCATGCTTATATTTATCGTGAGACAATGAGGAGGGAATCGGATCACTTTCATAGGCCTTTCTTTTCATTTGATCTATATACCAATCGGTGCTGAGCAGACTTGTATTTACGACCCTAACATCAGTTCTAATTCCTTCTATTTCTTGAGCATACCAGAGCGGAAAAGTATCATTGTCTCCAATGGTAAATAATATAGCATTTGGAGCACAGGATTCCAAGTAATTTACAGCCATAGCGTGAGCAGTATATCTATCAGATCTGTCATGATCATCCCAGTTATTTGCAGCTAAAATTCCAGGCACTAGAGCTAAACAAAGGAGAGATACGGGTATCGATAATAATTTAAATTTAATTTTAGACTGCAAATATTCCCATATTGCATAACAACCAAACCCTATCCACATTGCAAAAACATAAAATGACCCAACAACAATATAATCTCTTTCTCTTGGCTCAAAGATTCTAACATTTGTGTATACCTGTACTGCAATTCCAGTAAAGAGAAAGAAAACTAGCATAACCCAGAAAAGTTCTTTATTTCTATAATACAGAAAACTTAATCCAATTAGGCCTAATAAAAGCGGCAGAAAGTAATAGGTGTTACGAGCCTTATTGTTTAATACATCACTTGGCAAATTTTGTTGACTGATCCCCAAATGCATTTCATCAATAAAATTAATTCCACTAATCCAGTTCCCATGCATATTAAATTTTCCTTGCACATCATCTTGTCTCCCAGTAAAATTCCACATAAAATATCTCCAGTACATATATCCCATTTGAAAATCAAACGAATAATATATATTACTTAAGATTGAAGGCTTTTCGATATCTAGAAACTGTCCATATTGTTTTAGAAATTTATGAAAGGTTTCATAATCTACTTGGTCAGCCTGAATCTTTACTTTAAAATCATTGATTATTTCAGTTATGGAGTTTTCAGAGATATATTTTGGTTTTACTTTAAAATTTAAAAAACCTGAATATGACAAATAATTTTCTGCATGTTCAGGACTCCACATTCTTGGCAGAAAAGATGCATGCTTTGAATTATAATTTTGTGCGGCATTCTTGAAATCGTTAACTATAATATATTTACCTGCCTCTTTTTCTTTTTCATATTTTGGCTTATCATCAAGATAAGGAGTGTCTTCATCAAGTCCAGAATATTGATCAGTAAATAGTGGACCATAAAAAAGGTAAGTTTTAGGATATTGCTCTAAGTTATAATAAGCAAGAAGTTCTCTTACAGTTGAAGGATTATTTTCATTTACAACAACTTTTGAATTAGCTCTAATAGGTAGCATTATCCAGGATGAAAATCCTAAGAAAATAAAAAGAATACATAATACAATAGTATTGCCAGTAACAAGATTTCTTTTTGATGTGTATGAAATAGCAAAATAAAAAGCACAAGCAATTACAAGAAATGAAGCTATTGTTCCAGAATTAAATGGGAGCCCAATATCATTAACAAAAAATAATTCCATAAAACTAAAGAACTTAAGAGTTGGGGGAAGCATTAATTTAAATATCCCCATAAGAATTGCAACTCCTACTATATTAGCAAATAAGAAATTTTTAATATTTATAGTTTTGTAATTTTTAAAGAAATAAATTAGTGTAATAGCAGGAATAGTTAATAGCCCCATAAAATGTATTCCAAAGGATAATCCAATGATAAAACTAATTAGCACTAGCCATTTATCACCTCTTGGTTTATCCATATCTTGTTCCCATCTAAGAGCTAGGTAGAATAAAATAGCCATGATTAGGGTTCCCATTGCATAGGTCTCTGCTTCAACGGCATTAAACCAAAAAGTATCTGTAAAGGTAAAAGCAAGGCTTCCTGTTAAAGCTCCACCAAGAATAGCCATTGATTTATCTTTAGAATCAGATATTTTATTAGAAATTTTTGATAATAACATAGTGATAGACCAAAACATAAATGCTATGGTCAATGCACTTGCAAATCCACTCATCAAGTTTATTGTAAAGCCTACTTGTTCACTGCTTAATGCAAAAATCGAAAAAATAGCTCCTAGCATTTGAAAAAGAGGAGCTCCTGGAGGATGTCCAACTTGGAGTTTTGCTGAAGTTGTGATATATTCCCCTGTATCCCAAAAGCTAACAGTTGGCTCGGTAGTTAAATAATATACTATGAATGCAATTAAAAAACATAACCATCCAAGGATTAGGGTCCATTTTTTAAAACTTTTTTCATCCATTTTTTTAGGATTTGAGCCAAATTTATGAATAAATTCGCCTAATACTATTTAAAAAATTAACTTAATTCTTTAAATAATATTGTTCAAATAAAAGATTGTTATAAATTTGCTTCCTCATTATTGGCCTATGGTGTAACTGGTAACACGTCTGGTTTTGGTCCAGAAGAGTCTAGGTTCGAGCCCTAGTAGGCCAACTTATCTGATTACAACTATTAATTATATTTGATAGATTTCAAAATAATGTTGTATATTTGCTGCCACTGATTAATGAAAAAAATTGAGAGGGGACTAAAAGTCCCCTCTTTTTATAGAAAAATGTTAAGAAATATTATAGAAATAGAATTAGCAAACTGTTTAAAAAACAGAGAGGATCTATTTTTAATAGATTTAGATATAGCTCTTGACAATTCCGTCAAAATTATAATTGATGGAGACAGGGGAGTATCAGTTGATGATTGTATGTATGTGAGTAGATCTATTAAACATAGCATTGACAGAGATGAATATGATTTTTCTCTGGAGGTAAGTTCTTCAGGAGCACTAACACCTCTTTCTAGTATTAGACAGTATATGAAAAATATTGGAAGAACATTATTTGTAAGAACTACAAATGATATTAATTATGAGGCTAAATTAATTGATGCTGATTCAAATCAAATTAGTCTATTTTGGAAGCAAAGAGAGAAGAAACCAATTGGAAAAGGGAAAATAACTGTTGAAAAAAAAATAGACTTATTATATAAAGACATTATTGAGGCAAAAGTTAAAATAAAACATTAATTAAATAAATTATGGAGAATATAACACTGATAGAATCTTTTTCGGAATTTAAAGATGACAAATTAATTGATAGATCCACTTTAATGGCAATATTAGAGGATGTTTTTAGATCTACTTTAAAAAGAAAATATGGGGATGATGATAATTTTGATATTATTATTAATCCAGACAAAGGAGACCTTGAGATCTGGAGAAATAGAATTGTTGTAGAAGATGATAAATTAGAAGATGAAAATTGTGAAATATCATTAACTGAAGCAAGGAAAATTGAACCAGACTTTGAAGTAGGAGAAGATGTTTCTGAAGAGGTTAAATTAGTTGATTTAGGAAGAAGAGCAATCTTAGCTTTAAGGCAAAATCTAACAGCTAAAATTTATGAACACGACAGCACTAATGTATATAAGAGATTTAAAGAATTAGAAGGAGAAATTTATACTGCAGAGGTTCATCACATTAGACACAAAGCAATCATATTATTAGATGATGATGCTAATGAGATAATTATGCCTAAGGATAAGCAAATTCCTTCAGATTTTTTTAGAAAAGGCGATAATATTAGAGGAATTATTGAGAGCGTAGAGCTTATTGGCTCTAAACCTTCAATAATAATGTCAAGAACATCTCCATCCTTTTTAGAAAAATTATTTGAACAGGAAATTCCAGAAATTTTTGATGGTTTAATAACGATAAAAAAAGTTGTAAGAATCCCTGGAGAAAAAGCTAAAGTAGCTGTAGATTCATATGATGATCGCGTTGATCCAGTTGGAGCCTGTGTTGGGATGAAAGGGTCAAGAATTCATGGAATAGTAAGGGAATTAGGAAATGAAAATATAGACGTTATTAATTACACTAACAATTTACAATTATTTATTTCCAGATCGCTAAATCCAGCTAAAATTACTTCTATGAAGATTGATGAAGAGAACAAAAGGGTTGAGGTTATTCTTAATCCAGAAGAAGTAAGTAAAGCAATTGGAAGAGGTGGTCATAATATTAGGTTAGCTGGAAAAATTACTGGATATGAAATTGATGTGTTTAGAGATGGAGTTGAGGAAGACGTAGAGTTGACTGAATTTTCTGATGAAATAGAATCATGGGTTATAGAAGAATTAGCTAAAGCAGGACTTGATACTGCAAAAAGTGTTTTAGAACAAGACGCTGCAGATTTGGCTAAGAGAACAGATTTAGAAGAAGAGACAATTAATGATGTTATAAAAATCCTTAAGGAAGAATTTGAAGATTAATAATTTTATATAAAGCATATTTATGCCTGCAGTTAGATTAAATAAAGTATTAAGAGAATTAAACATTTCTATTGATCGTGCAATAGATTTTTTAGAATCAAAGGGTCATCAAATAGAAAAAAGACCCACAAGTAAGATTAGTGAAGAAATCTATGAATTGTTGTGTGGCGAATTCCAAACTGATGCTGACAACAAGGTTGCTTCTAAGGAAGTTGCAGAGGCACAAATTAAGGAGAAAGAGGAATTGAGATTAAAAAAGGAAGAAGAGTTAGATGCAATAAATAAAAAGAAAAAAGAGGTAATTACTGCAGCTTCTAAAGTAACAAAATTTAAAAAACTTGGAAAAATAGATTTAGATCCAAAGCCAAAAAAAGAAAAGCCTATTGATGATAAGAAGTCTAAATCAAAAGAAAAAAAAGAACCTAAGACACAAGAAGAAAAACCAGATCCAGATCAAAATGTAGTAGATAATTATAAAAAGTTATCAGGATTAAAATCTACTGGAGAAACTATTGATTTGGCTAAATTTAATGAAGATTCACCTCCAAAAAAGCAAGAAGAAAAATCAAAATCTAAGAAAAGAAGAAAAAGAATTATTACTAGCCCTAAAGGTGGTGATCAGAAACAAAAATTTAAAGGTTCTGGAAGAGGAAGAACTAAAACTAAAAAGGGAGTTAAAGAAGAGCCAAATGAAGAGGAAGTTCAAAAACAAATTAAGGAAACATTAGAAAAACTTCAAGGAAAATCTGTAAAAGGAAAAGCGGCAAAATATAGAAGAGAGAAGAGAGAACAGCACAAACAAAAATCTGAAGAAGAGCTTGCTGTTTTAGAGGAAGAAAGTAAAGTAATTAAGGTTACAGAATTTGTAACTGCAAATGAAATTGCTACTATGATGAATGTTCCATCAACTGATATTATTTCAGCTTGCATGACATTAGGAATCATGGTTACTCTAAACCAAAGGTTAGATGCGGAAACACTTACAATAGTAGCTGATGAATTTGGCTATAAGGTAGAATTTGTAACTGCTGAAGCAGAGGAAGTATTTGAAGAAGTATTAGATGATCCAAAGGATTTAAAACCTAGAGCTCCTATTATTACTGTGATGGGGCATGTTGACCATGGAAAGACTTCATTATTAGATTATATAAGAAAAGAAAATGTAATAGCCGGAGAGTCAGGAGGAATTACTCAACATATTGGGGCTTACAGTGTAGAGCTAAATGAGGATCAAAAAATCGCTTTTTTAGATACTCCAGGGCATGAAGCATTTACTGCCATGAGGGCCAGGGGAGCACAATTAACAGATTTAGCTATAATAGTAGTTGCAGCAGACGATGATATAATGCCTCAAACTAAAGAAGCTATATCACATGCGCAGGCAGCTTCTGTTCCAATTGTTTTTGCAATAAATAAAATTGACAAACCTGATGCTAATCCAGACAAGATAAAGGAAGGCCTATCAAATATGAACCTTTTGGTTGAAGATTGGGGAGGAAAAATTCAATCTCATGATATATCTGCTAAAACGGGAGATGGTGTGAATGAGTTACTGGAAAAAGTACTTCTAGAAGCAGAGCTTTTAGAACTTAAAGCTAATCCGGACAGGAGTGCCTCTGGTACTGTTGTTGAAGCATTTTTAGATAAGGGAAGGGGCTATGTCTCAACAATTTTAGTTCAAACAGGAACATTAAAAATTGGAGATTTTGTTTTAGCTGGAAAAAACACTGGGAAAGTGAAAGCGATGTTTGATGAAAGAGGTAACACTCTTGAAATTGCTGGACCGTCAACACCAGTTTCAATACTTGGTTTAGATGGTGCTGCTCAAGCAGGAGATAATTTTTCAGTTCATAATGATGAAAGAGAGGCTAAGCAAATTGCCACAAAAAGAAATCAACTACAAAGAGAACAGAGTGTTAGAACACAGAAACATATTACTTTAGATGAAATTGGAAGAAGGATTGCTTTAGGAGAATTTAAAGAGCTAAATATAATTCTTAAGGGAGATGTTGATGGTTCTGTAGAGGCTTTAACAGATTCTTTTGAAAAATTATCTACTGAGGAAATTCAAGTTAATATTATTCATAAAGGTGTTGGTGCAATTACTGAAAGTGATGTATTACTTGCCTCAGCATCAGATGCACTAGTAATAGGTTTTAATGTTAGACCTATGGGCAATGCAAGGGAAGTAGCTGAAAAAGAAGAAATCGACATAAGAACATATTCAATTATATATGATGCTATTAATGAATTGAAGGATGCAATGGAAGGATTGCTGTCTCCTGATATTAAAGAAGAAATTACAGGTCTATGTGAAGTTAGAGATGTTTTTAAAATATCTAAACTAGGAACCATTGCTGGATGTATGGTTACAAAAGGGTCTATTTTAAGAAATTCTGATGTAAGACTAATTAGAGAGGGTGTTGTAATTTTCTCGGGGTCTTTACAATCATTAAAACGATTCAAGGATGATGTAAAAGAGGTAAAGAAAGGTTATGATTGTGGGCTGCAGATCAATGAGTTCAAAGACATAAAAGTAGGCGATGAAATTGAAGGATTCATTAATGTTGAGATTAAAAAGAAGTTATAAATCAAACTAATTTTTTTTTATTTCTTCTTCTATAATAGGGCTTATTACTGGTCTAAATATAAATGCATCTGAAAAATATCTTCTAATCTCTAATAGTTTCCTGTCTGCTTCTAATTGACTTATATACCGCCCAACCCATATTTTATAGTTAGGCGTTTCATAGACTATGTCAACTATTGAATCAATCTTATATTTTTCAAATTTTTCTTTGATGATCTGAGCATCCTCACGATTACCATTATAAATTTGTATTCTAAGCATAGAAATATTTTTATTTATTTCTTTTCTTATTTCTATAACTTTTTCAATATCAACACTTTGTGTTATTTCTACATTTCCAGTTTGAGCATAAGTATTAAAACAACCGAATAGAATAAATGCTAATATTTGAAATATAAAAATTAATTTTTTCATTTTCTATATTATAAATATATGAACAAATATAAAAATCAATATTAACTCTATACTAAAATTGTTTATATATTTTTTTAGTATAGAGTTAATATTAATTCTATTAAATCTTATTTAGAATGAATATAAATTACTATTTTGCATAAATTATAAATAAATTTTTTTTAAAATAACCATTTTTGGTGTTACATTTGTGCTTTGGTTTTTTTAACCGAATTTTTAGAATGGATTTAAGATATAAAAAACATTTTTTAAGATTTTTTAATTTTAGAAATAATTTAACTTCTTCTAACTTTTTTTTAGTCCATTTACTTTTCACCTATTTTTTAATTTTCCCATTTACCAATTCATTTGCGCAAGATGTTGATATAACTGCTGGAAAATCTTTGTTTAATACTAATTGTGCAGCATGCCACAAGCTTGATAAAAAGATGACTGGCCCTGCACTTCGACATGTTGAAAACAGATTATTAAATGATGAAGGATTAGATAAGCAATGGCTATATACATGGATTAGAAATAGTTCAGCTGTTATAAAATCTGGAGATTCTTATGCAAACAAAATTTATGCTGAATACAATCGATCAGCAATGACTGCTTACCCTCAATTATCAGATGTTGATATAGAAAATATTCTAGCTTATACAGCTCAAGAAAAGATAATTCCAGTAGCCAATGTCTCTGTTTCAACTGCATCGGCTCCATCAAATAATTTAGGATTATCTAATGAAGTAATTTTAGGAATATTTTCCTTGTTGTTCTTCTTATTAGCTATAGGGCTATTGTTAGTTAGCAATACCCTAAGAAATTTTGCTAGACTAAATGATGTTAAGCTAATTGAAAAAGAAAAATCAAAACCTATATGGAAGGCTTTTATTGATAATCAATTTCTAATGCTTTGTTCTGCAATATTGTTGTTACTTGTTAGTGCATATGGATTTTATGGCTGGACAATGCAATTAGGAACAAACCAAGGCTATATGCCTGTTCAGCCAATACATTATTCACATAAAATACATGCTGGGGATAATCAAATTGATTGTAATTATTGCCATTCTTCTGCAAGAGTTAGTAAGCATTCTGGAATACCATCTTTAAATGTTTGTATGAATTGTCATAAGACTATATATGAATATAATGGAGAAATAACTGAAGAATATTCAAAAACATTTTATGACGGTGAAATACAAAAACTTTATAAAGCTGTAGGCTGGGATGATGAAGCACAGGAATACACGGGAGTTACGTATCCAGTAAAATGGGTAAGAATACATAATCTTCCTGATTTTGCCTATTTTAATCATTCACAACACGTATCAGTGGCAGGTATTGAATGTGAGACTTGTCATGGACCAGTTGAAGAGATGGAAATTATGTATCAGTATTCTCCATTAACAATGGGTTGGTGTATAAATTGTCATAGGGAGACCAATGTAAAGGTAAAAGACAATGAATATTATTCTAAAATTCATAAAGAATTATCAAAAAAATATGGAGTTGAGCAATTAACTGTTGCCCAAATGGGGGGACTGGAATGTGGAAAATGTCATTATTAATGTATAGATTATAATATGTCTAATAAGAAAAAATATTGGAAAAATTTATCAGAATTAAGTTCTGAAAAAGTCAATGGCATTGATGATATTAAACAGAGAGAATTTGTTGAAGAAATACCAGTTGATGAATTTTTAGGAGACAAAGAAAATTTGTCAAATAGTTCAACATCAAGAAGAGATTTTTTAAAGTACCTGGGATTTAGTACTGCTGCAGCAACACTTGCAGCTTGCGAGGGCCCTGTTGTTAAATCAATTCCATATGTTGTACAACCAAAAGAAATAATCCCAGGCCTAGCTAATTTCTATGCAACGACAATATCAAATGGATATGACTTTGCAAACATATTAGTTAAGAATAGAGAAGGAAGGCCTATAAAAATCGAACACAATAAGCTAGCACCATCTTCATCTGCTACAAATGCAAGAGTTCATGCATCAATATTAGATTTATATGATAGCACAAGACTAGCTCAACCAATGAAAAATGGTCTTCCAACTTCATGGTTTGAATTTGATTTTGAAACCAAAAGAAAATTAAAAGAGATTAATGATTCATCAAAACAAATTGTATTATTAACTCAAACATTTGCAAGTCCATCTACAAGTAAATTAATTAATGATTTTGGGAAGAAATACAGCAATGTTAGCCATATTATATATGATACTATTTCTGAATCTGCAGCCTTAGATGCGTTTGAACAAAGGTATGGTCAAAGAGGGCTAGCTAATTATGATTTTTCAATGGCGGATTTAGTAGTCTCTATTGGAGCGGATTTTATTGGTGATTGGCAAGGAGGAGGATTTGAATCTGGATATACAACAAGAAGAATTCCTAAAAAAGGAAAAATGTCAAGACATATTCAGTTTGAATCAAATATGACATTAAGCGGAGCAAACTCAGATACTAGAATTTCTGTAAAACCTTCGGAGCAAAAATTAATCTTGCTTTCCATATATTCTAAGGTATTTTCCATTGATAATAATATTAATCTTTCAGATAAGTTGCAAAAAACAGTAGATTCTACTGTTAGTGAAATACTAAATAGTAAAAGCAAGGCTGTATTAATTTCGGGAATTAATGATGTTGATTATCAGTCCTTAGTTCTTCAAATAAATGAAAAAATAAAAAGCAAAGCATTTAATCCAAATGAAACAATAAAATCTCGTCTGGGGGATGCTAACAAAGTTAAAAAATTAGTTCAGCAAATGAAAAATGGAGAAGTTGGTGCATTGATTATGGCCGGAGTAAACCCTGTATATTCATTACCTAATTCTCAGGAATTTATTGAAGGATTAGAGGAGGTAGGTCTTTCTATTTTATTTACAATGAAAAACGACGAAACAGCATCACACGTAGATTATGTAGCTACATCTTCTCATTACTTAGAATCATGGGGTGATGCTGAAATTAAGAAAGAAGAATATTCATTAATTCAGCCTGTTATAAATAAATTGTTTGACACTAGACAGTTTCAAGAGCAGTTATTAATCTGGTCAAATAGTAAAAAGTCTTATTATGAATATATTAAAGATAATTGGGAAAACAACATTTTAGAAAATAGCTTTTGGAATAAGGTTCTTCATGATGGGGTATATTCTAAAAAGAAAAATAACATTACAAAAAACAAATTTTTAAGGTCAGCAGCGGAGAAAACATATCATCTGGATCTTCAAGATTTAATTGATAAAACACCATCAAATAAAAATTTATATGAATTGACGTTATATCCTAAGATTGGCATGGGGGATGGACAACAAGCTAATAATCCTTGGTTACAAGAATTTCCGGATCCTTTAACAAGGACAACTTGGGATAATTATTTGACAATTTCAGAATTTGATGCAAAAAAACTTAATTTATATTTAGAACCTAGTACTTTCTTTGCACAATCTAGGCATGATGCAAATGGCGGATTAAATGGAAAATATGCTATTATAAGTTTGAATGGGAATTCAATTAAAGTTCCTGTAATAATTCAGCCAGGTCAGGCTAGAGGAACTGTAGGCTTATCATTTGGCTATGGAAGATCTAAGGGAGTTAAGGATGAAATGAAAACTGGGGTTAATGCATACAGGTTGTACGAAAATTTTAATCCTATTCAATTGGTCTCAATACAAGCTACTGAGGGGAAACATGAGTTTGCTTGTATTCAATTACATAATACTCTTATGGGTAGAGGAGAGATAGTTAAGGAAACTAGCTTAGAGATATTTAATACTAAGGATTCAAAATTATGGAATGCTGAAACTGTAGTTTCTTTAAATCATATTGAGACTCCTGTTTCTTCTCCAAAGGTTGATTTATGGGATGAATTTGATAGATCTATTGGCCATCATTTTAACTTATCTATTGATCTTAATGCTTGTACTGGATGTGGTGCTTGTGTAATTGCATGTAATGCAGAAAATAATGTACCAGTTGTTGGTAAAAGAGAAATTAGACGAAGTAGAGATATGCATTGGCTAAGAATAGACAGGTATTATTCTTCAGAAGAAACTTTTCATCAGGATGATGAAAAGAAAGATGACATTAGTGGACTACAAAGTGCATTAAATTCATTTGGTGAACTTGAAAGTCCATCAGAAAATCCTCAAGTAGCATTCCAACCAATAATGTGTCAGCACTGTAATCATGCCCCATGTGAAACTGTATGCCCAGTTGCAGCAACTAGCCACGGAAGACAAGGCCAAAATCATATGGCTTATAATAGATGTGTAGGAACAAGGTATTGTGCAAATAACTGTCCATATAAGGTTAGAAGATTTAACTGGTTTTTATATAATCAGAATGATGAGTTTGATTACCATATGAATGATGATCTTGGACGAATGGTATTAAACCCTGATGTTACAGTAAGATCAAGAGGTGTTATGGAAAAATGTTCATTCTGTATTCAGAAGACTCAAGCCGTTATATTAAAAGCAAAATTAGAAGGAAGACCGGTAGCTCAAGGTGAATTCAATGATACTTGTGCCTGTGCTTCAGCGTGTTCTACTGGAGCTATGAGGTTTGGAGACATAAATGAAAAAGACAGTGAAATATATAAATTAAAACATGATAAAAGGGCCTATCATTTGTTGGATGGTGTAGGAACAAAACCAAATGTAGTTTATCAAGTTAAAATAAGAAACGAAAAAAAAGTATAATTATTAATAAGGAAAAGTATGGGGTCTCATTACGAAGCACCAATTAGGAAACCATTAGTAGCAGGAGAAAAATCTTATCATGATATTTCTGTTGATATAGCTAGGCCTATTGAGGGTAGAGCAAATAAGCAATGGTGGATTGTTTTTTCTATAGCTCTTGCTATGTTTTTGTGGGGGGTAGGATGTATTATTTATACTATATCAACAGGAATAGGAGTTTGGGGATTAAACAAGACTGTTGGATGGGCATGGGATATTACAAATTTCGTTTGGTGGATAGGAATAGGACATGCTGGAACTTTGATTTCAGCAGTTTTATTATTGTTCCGTCAAAGGTGGAGAATGGGAATAAATAGATCAGCCGAAGCAATGACAATTTTTTCTGTAATTCAGGCAGGATTATTTCCAATCATTCATATGGGTAGACCTTGGCTTGGATATTGGATGGTTCCTATCCCAAATGCTTTTGGGTCACTCTGGGTTAACTTTAACTCTCCTTTATTATGGGATGTATTTGCAATATCTACTTATTTATCAGTATCACTAGTATTTTGGTGGACAGGTTTATTGCCAGATTTTGCCATGATTAGAGATAGAGCAGTTAAGCCCTTTCAAAAGAAAATATACAGTATACTTAGTTTTGGATGGACAGGTAGAGCAAAGGACTGGCAAAGATTCGAGGAAGTATCTTTAGTATTAGCGGGATTAGCAACACCCTTAGTATTATCTGTGCATACAATCGTGTCTTATGATTTTGCTACTTCAGTAATTCCAGGATGGCATACTACAATATTCCCACCTTATTTTGTTGCTGGAGCAATTTTTTCTGGTTTTGCAATGGTGCAAACCTTGATAATTGTTATGAGAAAAGTTTGCAATTTGCAAGAGTATATTACAGTACAACATATAGAGCTAATGAATATTGTTATAATGATTACAGGATCTATAGTCGGAGTAGCATATATGACTGAGCTTTTTATTGCTTGGTATTCAGGAGTTGAATACGAACAATATGCATTTTTAAATAGGGCAACCGGACCATATGCTTTTGCCTATTGGACAATGATGACATGTAATGTTTTTTCTCCTCAGCTTATGTGGTTTAAGAAACTTAGAACAAGTATTATGTTCTCATTCTTTATATCAATTGTAGTAAATACTGGAATGTGGTTTGAGCGTTTTGTAATTATTGTCACTTCACTTCATAGAGACTATTTACCATCATCATGGACTATGTTCTCTCCAACTTTTGTTGATATTAGTATTTTTATGGGAACTATAGGGTTTTTCTTT
Source organism: uncultured Flavobacteriales bacterium (assembly GCA_913031385.1). Taxonomy (GTDB): domain Bacteria; phylum Bacteroidota; class Bacteroidia; order Flavobacteriales; family Flavobacteriaceae. Next base: position 22,491 of record CAJWCT010000012.1, read on the forward strand.
CTATTATTTTTATTATATGCTAGAACATTTCCTGTAATTGCTCAGGCTGAAATTAAAACAATATTAAAAACTTCGGGTGAGAAGTATAAGGGATTAAGAGACTCTGGAAAATCATTAACTGGAACAGGTGCTGATAAAAGAACATCAGTAATAAATAAATTAAACAAATAATTAAGAAATGAAACCTGCAAAAATAGTTCGTGCTTTTTATAATGATGATGATGTTTTATTGTCTGCTGTTAAGACTATTAAGGAGAATAAATATCATATAGAAGAGGTTTATACACCATTCCATGTTCATGGTTTGGATAAAGTATTAGGCCTGAAGCCAACTAGAATAGCCATTGCATCATTTATTTACGGATGTATTGGATTTGCAGTTTCAATTTTAATGATGAACTATACAATGATTGCAGATTGGCCACAAAACATAGGAGGAAAACCTAGTTTTAGTTACATTGAAAATATGCCGGCTTTTGTTCCAATAATGTTTGAATTAACGGTATTTTTTGCTGCTCATTTAATGGTTATAACATTCTATCTTAGAAGTAAAATGTGGCCTTTTAAGACTGCAGAAAATCCTGATCCTAGGACTACTGATGATCATTTCTTAATTGAAATATCTGTTAGCGAGGTTACAGGAAAATTAAAAAATATATTAAAGAATTCTGGAGCTGTTGAAATTAATATAATTGATTCAAAAGAACATTAATTATTATGAAGATAGTTTACAAAATATTAATAATAATTATTGCATTATTTTTTAGTTCATGTAAAAATAATGAGTACCCAAATTATGAATATATGCCAAACATGTACGAATCAATTGGATATGACACATATGAAGAGAATACTCTTTTTGAAAATAGTCAGGCAGCTTTAAATCCTATAGAGGGGACTATTCCTAGAGGATATTCATTATATCAATATGAGGATTCAAATTCAGGATATGAATTAGCAAAAAACAATCTTCAAAACCCATTAAGGGATGATGAAATAAACATGACTAAAGCTAAAGAATTGTACGACATTTATTGTGGAGTTTGCCATGGCAATAAGGGTGATGGACAAGGTATTTTAATGAAAAGAGAAAAAATATTAGGAATTCCAAGCTATTTGGATCAAGGAAGAGATATAACTGAGGGAAGCGTATATCATGTTATCTATTATGGAAGAAACACCATGGGGTCTCATGCGAATCAATTAAATGAAAATGAAAGATGGCTTGTAACATCATATGTGATGAAATTAAAATCAGATTTAAAAAAATAATTGAATTATAATATGTATAAAATTTCAAATGGTATTAAGATTTTTTCATTCACTCTAATTCTATTAGGGAGTATAGGGTGGGGCTATAGCTATATGGATTCTCATAAAACTATTGAACAGGTGAAAGAAATGTTAATGCATGAATCTTCTCACGGGTCATCACATGCAGACCAATCAGAGCATATGGAACAAATTAATGAGGATCATCATAATGACTTGAATGAATCTTCTCATGATGATGAGCATGCAGAGCATGTCATGCATCAGATTCACAATCGTCCTTATGCAGCCTTATATATAGCGGCTTTTTTCTTTATGATGATTTCACTTGGAGTATTAGCTTTTTATGCAATTCAGTATGCATCACAGTCAGGATGGTCTCCAGTGTTGTTTAGGGTCATGCAGGCCATAACATATTATTTGTTACCTGGAGCTTTAATTGTGCTTGCTATAGCATTTTTTGCAGACAAACATTTATTTATTTGGATGGATCCTGATGTTGTCGCCCATGATAAATTGTTACAAGGAAAAGCAGGATGGCTAAATAAATCCGCATTTCTAATAAGAGGTTTAATATTTATTGGAGGATGGAGCTTGTATAGATATTTTTCCAGAAAATTTTCTTTAGCTCAAGATCTTGCAAATGACAATAAAAATTTTAAAAGAAATTTTCAAATTTCAGCTGGATTCCTAGTCTTTTATATTTATACAGAATCAATGATGTCTTGGGATTGGGTAATGAGTGTAGACCCTCATTGGTTTAGCACATTATTTGGATGGTATGTTTTTGCTAGTATGGTTGTTAGCGGAATAACAACAATAGCATTGATGACGATCTATCTAAAATCTAAGGGTTATATGAAATTTGTTAATGACAGTCACCTTCATGATTTGGCAAAATACATGTTTGGGTTTAGCGTATTTTGGGCTTATCTATGGTTCTCACAATTTATGCTAATATGGTATGCAAATATTCCTGAGGAAGTAACTTATTTTGTCACTAGAATAGAGGACTATACTATTCCATTTTTTACTATGTTTGCACTAAATTTTATTTTCCCATTTTTAGTGTTAATGAATAGTGATTATAAAAGAATTCCTTGGTTTATAGTGATGGCTGGAATGATAATACTTGTAGGACACTATATGGATGTATATACTATGATTATGCCTGCAACTGTTGGAGATAGATGGGATTTTGGGTTACCAGAAATTAGTGCTCTGGCATTATTTACAGGATTATTTATAATATTAGTTTTTTATTCACTTTCTAAGGCTCCGCTTTTAGCAAAAGGAAATCCTTTTATAAAGGAGAGTGAGAATTTTCATTATTAAAATATTGTTAAACGAATGATTACACTTTTTATAACATTAATATTAATTTTTATTTCAATTGCAATATGGCAGATGATCAAAATTTTTGATTTGTCTCGTGCCTTAAAAGGAGAAAAAATAGATGATTCTCAAATTGCCAATGACAAGGATAATAGAGTTAATGCAAGGTTGATGTTAGGCTTTCTTGCCTTTATATATGGTATTACAATTATTTGCATTATAAAATATGGTCATTTTCCTCTTATTACTGATGCAGCATCAGAGCATGGAATAAAAAATGATACTTTAATGATAAGCACATTAGTATTAATATTTATTGTGCAGACAATTACTCAGTTTGCTCTTCATTATTTTGCCTATAGATATAAAGGTCAAAAAGGGAATAAAGCACTATTCTATACTGATAATCATAAACTTGAAATTATTTGGACAACAATTCCAGCAGTAGTTCTTACAGGATTTATTACCTATGGACTTTTAACATGGGCTGATGTAATGAATATATCACAGGATGATGATGCGATGGTAGTTGAATTATATGCTCAACAATTTAATTGGAAAGCAAGATATGCCGGCAACGATAATTCTTTAGGAAAAAGCAATGTTAGATTAATTGATATAGATCGAGCGAATATTCTTGGAATTGACGAGTCTGACCCAAATGCTAGTGATGACATAATAACTACTGAATTACACTTGCCTGTCAATAAGCCAGTGTTATTTAAAATGCGTTCACAGGATGTGCTTCACTCGGCATATATGCCTCATTTTAGAGCCCAAATGAATTGTGTACCTGGCATGGTAACCCAGTTCTTATTAACGCCTAATATGACAACTGAAGAGATGAGGAATACTCCAAGTATGATAGATAAAGTTATTACAATTAATAAGATTAGAGATGAAAAAAGCAAGGAATTAATTAAAAAAGGAGAAGAACCTCTTGATCCATATGATTTTGATTATGTCCTTCTTTGTAATAAGATTTGCGGAAAATCTCATTATAATATGCAAATGAAAATAATTGTTGAATCACAGGAAGATTTTGATAAGTGGATAAATCAACAAACCGTTTTTAAAAATTCGTTAATAGCTCAGAATTAAAATTGAAGATATGTCAGAATATATAGAATTTGATAAAGATCATCACGAACATCACTCCAAAGAAACTTTCATAACAAAGTGGATTTTTAGCCAGGATCATAAGATGATTGCAAAACAATATCTTTTTACTGGAGTTATATTTATGGGTATAATAGGCATAGTAATGTCTTCATTAATGAGAATGCAATTAGCCTGGCCTGAAGAACCAAATGTAATTTTTGAATTTCTTCTAGGTAAATGGGCTCCAGAAGGCGTAATGGATGCAGATATTTATTTGGCACTAGTTACTATGCATGGGACAATAATGGTATTCTTTGTACTAACAGCTGGACTAAGTGGAACATTCAGTAATCTTTTGATCCCCCTTCAATTAGGGGCTAGGGATATGGCCACAGGATTTTTAAACATGATTGCTTATTGGCTGTTCTTTGTTTCAACTGTGCTTATGGTAGCTTCAATTTTCGTTGAGGCTGGTCCGGCGGCAGCTGGATGGACAATTTATCCACCTCTTAGTGCATTAGAATTAGCACAACCAGGATCGGGATTAGGTATGACATTGTGGTTAGTATCAATGGCAGTTTTTATTGCTTCTTCACTTTTGGGATCATTAAATTACATTGTTACAATTATTAATTTAAGAACTAAGGGAATGTCTTTAACTAGAATGCCTTTAACAATATGGGCATTTTTCGTTACTGCAATTCTTGGTGTAGTTTCTTTTCCAGTTTTATTATCAGCTGCATTATTGCTGATAATGGATCGTAGTTTTGGAACTTCATTTTTCCTATCAGATATTTTTATTCAAGGAGAAGTTTTACATTATCAAGGAGGATCACCAATTCTGTTTGAACATTTATTTTGGTTCCTTGGACATCCTGAAGTATATATAGTCATATTACCTGCATTGGGGATTGCTTCTGAAGTAATTGCAACTCATTCAAGAAAACCAATATTTGGTTATAAAGCTATGATAATGTCAATACTGGCTATAGGATTTTTATCTGTTGTTGTATGGGGACATCATATGTTTATAACAGGGATGAATCCATTTTTAGGCTCAGTATTTACCTTTACTACATTATTAATTGCCATACCTTCAGCTGTAAAAGCTTTCAATTATATTGCTACATTATGGAAGGGAAACATTCAATTTAATCCTGCAATGCTGTTTGCAATAGCTTTCGTTTCTACCTTTATTACAGGAGGTGTAACTGGGCTAATTCTAGGTGATAGTGCATTAGATATTAATGTTCATGACACGTATTTTGTCGTAGCACATTTTCATTTGGTAATGGGTATTTCAGCACTATATGGTATGCTTGCAGGAATTTATCATTGGTTCCCTAAACTATTTCAAAGGATGATGAATAAAAATCTTGGATATATACACTTTTGGGTAACAGCTATTTGTGCCTATGGCGTCTTTTTCCCAATGCATTTTATAGGAATGGCAGGACTCCCTAGAAGATATTATACCAATTCAAACTTTCCATTGTTTGACGATTTAGCAGATACAAATACAATAATTACAGTATTTGCTATAATAGGAGCTTTAGTACAAATTGTTTTCTTATATAATTTTATTTATAGTATTTTCTATGGTAAAAGGGCCCCACAAAATCCTTGGAATTCTACTACTCTAGAATGGACCGCTGCAATGGAGCATATTCACGGAAACTGGCGAGGAAAAATTCCAGAAGTTTATAGGTGGCCTTATGACTACAGCAAACCTGGATATAAAGAGGATTTTGTCCCACAGCATATTCCTCTTAAAAAGGGAGAAGAAGAATATTAGCTCTATATTAAGTCATTAATTTTAAAGCCTTTCTTTTTAGAAAGGCTTTTTCTTTATATTTGTTTTTATGAATGAAAATTTAGATCCTTCATCAGAAAGTTTATCCTCTGAGGAGAAAGAGTTTGAGAATAATTTAAGACCTAATTCTTTTGAAGAT
>CAJWCT010000013.1 GCA_913031385.1 uncultured Flavobacteriales bacterium
TACCATTGATTAGTGTTGCCCCCCTTATAATTAATTGTTCAAAAGGACCTTCTCCTCTAAAACGTTCAGGAGCTTCTGCTATCTGGCTGATAGAAAAGTTGTAATAAAATAAATTGATTAGGGTAATAAATAATATCTTTTTCATTTTGTTTAATAATTTATTAGTTTAATTATTCTCCAGGAACATTTATGTTACTTCCTAGAAATAGTGCGTTTAAAAACAATTTGTTGGTTCCATACCAAGATCCTCTAAAATTTGGATTATCAGCAAATAAAACAACTCTACCACTTCCAATTTTTGAAACTATTAGAGATGCAGATGACTTCAAATATTTTTCCATATTTTTCTTGGAAATATATCCATCAATATGAGGGTCTTTTGTATAAACAGCAACATTAGAATAATAATTTTTTGAAGGTTTTATAAAAACATTGTTGTTTTTATAAACTGGAATTTGATCATCTCTATATCCAAATGCTAGGGGATGAGTTCTGTCAAGATCTACTTTAAAAATAGCTCCTCCTAATCTTTCCCTGCCAATATGTTCCCTGGCATCAACATATCTTCTTCTTTCTTTTTTTGATGAATCCTTATGTGTTACTAATGATTCATTAACTAATTTTTTATCAATTGCCCATTTAGATGCATTTGCTATTGTAATAAGTGTATTTCCTTTAGAAACCCAGCTCTTTATTTTATTTACAGTTGTTGAATCGAGCTGACTAAAATATGCTGAAACAATAATTAAGGAGTTGTATTTGTCCAAACTTGTTCTTTTAAACTGGCTCATTCTAATTTTGGTAATTGGCATATTAACTCTTGTATCTAAAAGATGCCAAACTTCTCCTGCTTCATATGAATTAATACCTTCACCAACTAGAAGAGCTGCTTTTACATTTTTTACAACTCTAAAATTATTACTACCTAAATCAATACCTTTTACACTAAATCCTGTAGAGGTCTGATAAATCGGGACATTATATTTTTTCTGTGAATTTAAAACTATAGTATATAACTCATCAGAAGAAACCTTCTGCTTACTTACAGGAATTAGGATTGTCCCATAATTAAACGATTTTATTGATTCATTTGTATTAATTGTCAATGGCTTAAACGCAGAATATGCAATAATTCCCTTTGATTGCAAATATGCTAGAGCAGCTGGAGAGTTATAGTCATCCCAGTCTATCAAATATGCATAATCTGACTTACTAACTAGGGTTACTTTAACAATATCCTTTGTGTCTAATATCTCACTTCCTAGATTATATGACTTCAATCCTTTATGCTTCATATTATAGAAGTTAGAAACACTCCAAGCTGAGGCATCATAAAAAACACTGTCTCGATACTTGTTATAGGTTTCGAAAACATTCTTAACCATTCTTGATTGAGTTTGATCTACAGGCACAACGTACCGGTTACCTTTTTTATAAACCTTTATCTTGTGTAATAACAAGTTCTCTATAAAGGCCTTGTTTCTATTTTGATCGTATAGATCACCAAATTCGTATGCTTTAATTTTATCTTTTGCAACATCTGTTAGAGCAGATTTAAAGAAATCCTTTTGATAGTCTCTTAGCGTGGTTTTATTTTCGACAGAAGCTTTTACAGTTGCAATACTTGATAGATATTGATTTCGTATAGTAAAACCAAATGACATTGTTCCATAATTAGTTTCTTGCAAATGCCCTCTTGAGCTTGCCTGCTCAAATAGTATTCCAAGTCCACCATGTAAGTCTAAGTATGATGATCCATATCCAGGATATGTGCCATCAAATGATTCTTTTGTATAGTAAAATGTGCCTATACTATCCATTGCTTTTTGATAGTATGTAGCAAAAAGTGAATTTAAATCCTCATAGTTTTCTTTTGGCATTAGTGGTTTATCAGAAGCATTGTCTTTCATAGGCTCAAAAAAGTAATTGCTATTTGTTCCCATTTCATGAAAATCTGTAACGACATTAGGATACCACCTGTGAAACCATGTTAATTTTCCTTTACTCTCAGGGTTTACTGCTAAAAGCCAATCACGATTTAAATCAAACCAGTAGTGATTAGTTCTACCCCTTGGCCAAGTTTCATTATGCTCAGCATCATTACCATCAGAAACTAGATTTATAGATTTAAATTGATTTGCCCATTGCGTATGCCTATCTCTTCCATCAGGATTAATTGTAGGATCAATAAATACTACTGATTCATTTCTGAATGTATTAATTGTTTTATTTTTTGATGCAACAAGCGTATATGCTGTAAGCATAGCTGCTTCTGAACTTGAAGGTTCATTTCCGTGTACATTATATCCAAGATTAACAATAATAGGGAGACTATTATTAGAGACTTCTGCAGTTGGATCTGTATATTTTAAATGTTCTTGTCTTATTGATTCTATGTTAGTTAAATTATCTTCAGATGAAATACAAAGCAATACTAATTTTCTTCCTTCATGAGTTTTTCCATAAGTTATCAAATTTGCTCTAGGAGAGGTATTTGAAAGATAGTTTAGATAAGCTACAATTAGATCATGTCTTGTGTGTTGGAACCCAATTTCATATCCTAGGAATTCTTCAGGGCTGCTAATTGAGTTATCGTAAGGTCCATTATTTTCTAAAAAATAATCTTGACTGTTTATACTATTAGTAAAAAATAAAACTAGTAATACATATTGAAAAAATATTCTTATTTGCATAAATTTAAATTTTAGGGGTAATGATAAAAATACTAATTAAATTTAATTGAAAATTGAAAAGTATAGTATTTTTGATATATATAGTATAAAATGAATAGATCTCTTCTTATTTTATTTAGCTTGTTACTTATCCTAAGTTGTGAAAACAAAAAAAGGTATGACAAGAGTTTTACTCCTTTCCAAAAAGAAATGAACGAATTCTTTAAGGATGCTTCTATTTCACCACTTAAAGAAAAGGATCTAAAAATTTTCAAGGGATTAGATTTTTTTGCCTTTGATTCTAGCTATGTTGTTAATGCTGCCTTGACTAGAACTCCAGAGGAGAAATCTTTTAAGATGAAAACTACAACTGACAGGCTTCCAGAATATGTTAAATATGGAATCGTAACTTTTGATTTATTTGGCAAGAGCTATAATTTAAATATCTATCGAAATTTAGATATAATAAACAAGGAAGGTTATGAAGATTATTTATTCCTTCCTTTTCTAGATGATACAAATGGATTTGAATCTTATGGTGGTGGGAGATATATTGATCTTGATGTAACAGAAGAAGATAATTTAGTAATTGATTTTAATAGCGCCTATAATCCCTACTGCACCTATAATGAAAAATATTCCTGTCCAATTGTTCCTAGAGAAAATTATTTGTCAATAAAAATTAACGCGGGTGTTAAGGCTTTTGCAAAGGATTAGATTTTTTTCTTCTGTATATAAATAGCAAAAATATAAGAAGCACATTTGCTAAGAAGATAACAGGGTTAGACCAAGGAATACCATCAAACTGATAATCTGACAGAGGCCAAAATATTGGTGTTGGAAAAAATTCAATATTATGAGTGAAAAAGTCTAATATGATGTGAGAAATCCATGCGAGCATTGGAAAAGCAAAATCTTTGTTAATCTTATAAACAATAAATATAAATATCGAGGCTATAACTAAGCTATGTGAAAAATCATACAAGCTATATACCCATTCAGGTATTTCATTACCAGAAGGTCTACCTCCTCTGGTTGTAAAAACTAATAGGTATAAGAAATAAATACCAAAAGAAAATAAATCTGGTAGGGCTCCAAACAAAAAAGAATACCACCGGTATTTTCTATATCCAAAAAGGCCTTTACCCCATAATGCATGACTCAGTGTATCCATAATTATTATAGATTTTTAGCAATGTATTTTCCAATAAGATAACGAAGACCACTACCGAAACCATCACCTATGAAAACTAAAAGAAAATTTTTCATCACCCAAATATATTAAATTCTAAGTCATTGATTTATTTATTAAAACACTATTAATAGTGGTTTTAAAATTATTTTCTCTTGAGAAAAATTTATACATTAGATTTTCAACATAAAAACTAAAAACTTATGAGAATCAAATCGTTATTTATAGTAATTTTTCTTTCTGTTTTTCTTTTGAATTGCAAAGACTTTTCAACTGATATTATTGGAGATTATTTTAGTAATAGTGAATATTATAGTCCAGAAAGTAGTGAAGATTTTGAATATAAGATAGATCAATTTGCTGATCTTAAAATTATAAGATATCAAATTCCAGGTTGGGATGAGCTAACGCTAAAAGAAAAAAAATTAGTTTATTACTTAACCCAAGCAGGTCTTTCAGGTAGAGATATTATGTATGATCAAAACTACAGACACAATCTTGCTATTAGATCAGCTCTAGAAAACGTGTATTCTAACTATAGTGGAGATAGAAAATCTGATGATTGGATGGAATTTGAAACCTATTTAAAAAGAGTTTGGTTCAGCAACGGTATTCATCATCATTATTCTAATGATAAGTTAAAACCAGGGTTTACATCTGACTATTTAACTGGATTAATGGAATCCACAGATACTGAATTAATTACAGAAGCATTTGAAGTAATTTTTAATGATAAGGATTCTAAAAAGGTAAATAAATCTAAAGATGTTGATAACGTACTGCTTTCAGCTGTTAACTTTTATGGACCAGATGTAACATCTAAGGATGTAGAATCATTTTATGCTGAAGTTACATCGCCAGATCCAACAAAACCTCTTTCACACGGATTAAACTCCAAGCTTGTAAAGGAAGATGGTGTTTTAAAGGAAATAGTGTATAAGTCTGGAGGGTTATATGGAGTAGCCATTGACGAAATTATTAAATGGTTAGATTTAGCTGCTGGAGTAGCTGAAAATGAACCTCAGGGGGATGCTCTTAGACTACTGATTGAATATTATAAAACTGGCGACCTTCAAACATGGGATGACTATAATGTTGCTTGGACTGCAGCAACTGATGGAAATATAGATTATATAAACAGTTTTATTGAAGTATATAATGATCCCTTAGCTTATCGAGGTTCATATGAAACTATTGTGCAAATAAATGATTTTGACATGTCTAGAAAAATGTCAGTTCTTTCTGAAAATGCCCAGTGGTTTGAGGATAACTCTTCCCTTATGGAAGAGCATAAAAAAGATTCTGTAGTTGGTGTTACCTATAAAACAGTCAATGTTGCTGGAGAGTCTGGAGATGCTTCTCCAAGCACACCTATTGGAGTAAATCTGCCAAATGCTAATTGGATTAGAGGCTCTATAGGAAGCAAATCAGTTTCTCTTGGAAATATAATTCATGCATATAATAATTCAGGATCTTCAGGAAGATTAAAAGAATTTGTGCATGATGACCAGGAATATGATTTAGAAGTAGAGCATGGTCAACTTGGAGACAAACTACACACAGCTCTTCATGAGGTTGTTGGACATGCCTCTGGTCAAATAAATCCTGGTGTAGGAACTACAAAAGAAACATTGAAAAATTATGGTTCTACTATGGAAGAGGGTAGAGCTGATTTATTAGGATTATATTTCTTGTATACTCCAAAGCTACAGGAGCTTGGTTTAGTAGAGGATTGGAAATCTGTTGGAATGGCTGCATATGATGGATACATCAGAAATGGTCTAATGACCCAGTTAATTAGACTTGAATTGGGTGCAGATATAGAACAAACACATATGAGAAACAGACAATGGGTAAGTGCTTGGAGCTATGAAAGAGGAAAGGAAGAAAATGTTATTGAACAAGTAAAAAGAGATGGAAAAACCTATTATAATATAAATGATTACGAAAGATTGAGAGATATTTTTGGTGAGCTTTTAAGGGAAACACAAAGGATTAAATCTGAAGGTGATTTTCAGGCTGCTCAAGATTTAGTTGAAGGATATGGGGTAAAAGTAGATCAAGAAATTCATGCGGAGATATTAAAGAGGAATGAGCAATTTACTGGCGCAGCTTATGGTGGATTTGTAAATCCTGAATTAGTACCTAGGAAAGACATGTCAAATAAAGTATATGATATTCAGGTTAAATATGTTAATTCTTTTGAGTATCAGATGATGAAATATGCTGAGGATTATGGGTTTTTAGTAAAGGATTAACCTAAATAAAAAAGTATTTTATTGCAGCGATTAAACCTATAAAACATATAAAAGCTAGTAAGACCCAAATGCTCCCTTTATAGTATTTTTGATGGAGTTTATAGTCTTTTTTATAAGCTATGGCCAGTAATATAGAAAAACCAATTATAAATAAAATTGCAAATATTATTTGACCTTCACTAAACATATATTTTTTTAGCGAAACTAATAAATTAATACATAAAATATTTAAAAATGAAAGATAAAATTTTAGCAGTTAAAAAGTTTCATGAGACTTTTAAAATAGGATATTTAAATTCACCGGAAGCAGATTTGGGAATTGAAAAAAACACCCTTAGACATAAATTGATGAAAGAAGAAAATGATGAGTATTTTGAAGCTGCAAATAATGGAGATTTAGTTGAGGTAGCTGATGCATTGGGGGATATGTTATATATTTTATGTGGCACAATTCTAGAGCATGGCATGGAGCATAAAATAGAGGAAGTATTTGATGAAATTCAAAGAAGCAATATGAGTAAGTTATCTGAAAACGGAACTCCTATTTACCGTGACGATGGAAAGATATTAAAAGGCCCGAATTATTTTAAGCCAAAGATTGCTGAAATATTAAATAGGTAATTAAACTTTATATCTCCAGTTGTGAGGGTCTTCTACTTTATTAGTCTGAATGTTTACCAAACTTTCTTTAAGTTTCTTAGCATAGGAATCATCAATTTCAGGTAGGGTAAAAAGTTCATCTTTATGCTCAAATTCTGAAATTTCACTAACTATTGCAGCAGTACCTGTACCAAAAATTTCTTTTAATGAGTTGTTTCTAGAGGCTTCTTTTATTTCATCTACTGTGATTCTTCTAACATCAACATGTATTCCTAGATCTTTTGCTATTTGTATTATGCTTTTTCTTGTTACCCCATCAAGGATTGTATCTGTGGTTGGAGCAGTAATTAGCTTTTCACCAATTCTAAAAAAAACATTCATTGTGCCAGCCTCTTCTAGATATTTATGCTGATTTGAATCTGTCCAAATGATTTGTTGAAATCCTTTTTTCTTTGCAAGATTAGTAGGATAAAACTGTCCTGCATAATTTCCAGCTGCTTTTGCAAAACCTATACCGCCACTTGCTGCTCTACTATATTTATCAGCAATGAGAACTTTAACTTTTCCTTTGTAATAGGGTGTTGCAGGTGCACATATAATCATAAATTTGTAATTTTTTGAGGGAGAGGCCTGTATTGCATATTCATTCCCAATGACAAAAGGGCGAACATATAATGCACTTCCTTCATCTTTTTTTACCCATTCCTTGTCTAGATTTAAAAGTTTTTTTAGAGCATCAAAAAAAAGTTCTTCTGGAAATTCAGGAATAGCTAATCTAACTGATGATTTATTGAATCTATCAAAGTTTTCTTTTGGTCTAAACAACCATATTTCATCATTTGAATCTTTATAAGTTTTCATCCCCTCAAAAATAGCTTGACCATAATGGAAAACACTTGCAGAAGGTTCAATTGATATAGATTGATAGGGAAGTATTCTTGGATTTTGCCATTTTCCATTTATATAATCACATTCAAACATATGATCAGTAAATACTGATCCAAAAGAAAAATTGCTAAAATCAACTTGGTCAATTTTACTTTTATCTGCTTGCAAAATTTTTATATCTAAGCTCAATAGTACTGAATTAAAAACTTTTGCAAAATTACATATTTATAATTAAAAAAATGAGTTAATTTATTAAGAAACAATTTTTGAAATTATATATTTATCATCTTGAATTTTATTTGAAGAAATGCATATTGTTTTATTTAAAAGTCATAAAATTTAACCAAGAAAAATTCAGGATGAAGGATTTAGTTTTAAATTTGCAAATCTTAAGGATGCTATTAAAGAGATAATAAGATGACAATTTGACATTTTATTTAATATTGGCAGTACTTTTGCTATGGGTATATCAAATGATTATAATTTATTATTAAAATGAGTAAGAAAAGATCTAAAAAAATTGAAGAACCAATAAAAAAAGGTTCTATAAAAAATGAGGATAATCAACAATTGGAAGATAATTCTGATGTAGATGAATTGCAATTAGAAAAAGAGAAATTTCTAAGACTCTTTGCAGAATTCGAAAATTATAAGAAAAGGACTGCTAGGGAGAGAATTGAACTTTTCACAACTGCTAGTGAAGAAGTTATGACATCTTTACTATCAATTTTAGATGATTTTGATAGAGCTAGTGCTGAAATTGAAGAAAACAAGGATAATGAAATATTTAAGGGAGTCGTCCTAATTCAGAACAAGTTTAAGGATATCTTAATTTCAAAGGGATTAAGTTTGATAGAGGTTAAAAAGGGAGATGAATTTAATGCAGATAATCATGAAGCTGTTACACAAATCGATGCACCTAATGCTAAACTTAAGGGTAAGATTATTGATGTTATAGAAAAGGGATATAAATTGGGAGAAAAAATTATAAGATACCCAAAAGTAGTTATAGGCAAATAAAATGAAAGAAGATTATTATAAAACATTAGGAGTTAGTAAGAGTGCTAGTTCGGGTGAGATAAAAAAAGCTTATAGAAAGATGGCAATTAAATATCACCCAGATAAAAATCCAAATGATAAAGCTGCAGAGGATAAATTTAAGCAAGCTGCTGAGGCATATGAAGTATTGAGCAATCCTGATAAGAAAGCTAAATATGATCAGTTTGGTCATCAAGCCTTTCAAAATGGTGGAGCAGGATTTAGTGGCGGAATGAATATGGAAGATATCTTTAGTCAGTTTGGAGATATTTTTGGAAGTGCATTTGGCGGTGGATTTGGCGGTTTTGGCGGACAAAGACAAAGAGTTATAAGGGGAAGCAATTTACGTGTAAGAGTTAACCTAACACTAGAAGAAATTTCTAAAGGAGTTGACAAAAAAATTAAAGTAAAGAGAAGGGTAAAAGCTCCAGGATCAACCTTTAAAACATGTGCAACATGTAATGGAAATGGTCAGGTTACCAGAGTCACAAGTACAATTCTTGGAAGAATGCAGACTTCTTCAACATGTGAATCCTGTGGAGGGGCTGGTCAAACTTTAGATAATAGACCAAAAGGCGCAGACAGCCATGGTCTTATGATAAAGGAAGAGACTGTAAATATTCCTATTCCTGCAGGTGTTGTAGATGAAATGCAATTAAAAGTTAGCGGTAAAGGAAACGAGGCTCCTGGTAATGGAATAAGTGGTGATCTTTTAGTGGTTATTAATGAGATTCCACATGAAAAACTTCAGAGAGAAGGAGACAATCTTCATTATGAGTTATATGTAAGCATGCCTGATGCGATTTTAGGAACGGCCAAAGAAATAAACACGGTAACTGGAAAGGTTAGAATAAAAATAGATCCAGGGATGCAATCTGGAAAAATTTTAAGATTAAGAGGTAAAGGTATACCTAATATAAATGGCTATGCAACTGGAGATCTTTTAGTACATGTTAATGTTTGGACTCCAAAAACACTAAATAAAAAACAAAAACAGTTTTTTGAGTCTATGAAGGATGATGAACATTTTGATCCTAAACCAGAAAGGTCTGATAAGTCTTTTTTTGATAGAGTAAAAGATATGTTTGCTTAAAATATTTAATCACAATTTTTTTATAATTCTTTCTGATAATCATTATAATTTAGTTAGAGACTATTATCTTTATTGACTAGATTTTTTAGTATAATATGGAAAATTTATTGGTAGTTGATTCAGTATCAAAGACTTTTGCTAATCACAAAGCATTAAATAATATTTCAATTAGTATTCCTAAGGAAAGTATTTTTGGTTTATTGGGGCCAAATGGTGCTGGAAAAACAACACTTATTAGAATCATTAATCAAATCACTCTTCCTGATTCTGGCAATGTTTTTCTAGATAATGAATCTCTTAAACCACTTCATATAAAAGACATTGGATATTTACCAGAAGAAAGAGGGTTATACCCCAAGATGAAAGTTGGTGAACAAGCGCTTTATTTAGCTCAATTAAAAGGCATGAAAAAATCAGATGCAAAAAAACAGCTAAAATATTGGTTTGAAAAATTTGATATTGGAGAATGGTGGGGCAAAAAAGTAGTTGAACTATCAAAGGGAATGGCTCAGAAAGTACAGTTTATAGTAACAGTTCTGCATCGTCCAAAGTTATTGATATTTGACGAACCTTTTTCAGGTTTTGATCCAATAAATGCAAATTTAATAAAGGACGAAATTCTTAATCTAAGAAATGAAGGAGCAACGGTTATTTTTTCAACTCATAGAATGGAATCGGTTGAAGAATTGTGCGACTACATTGCACTAATTAATAAATCAAATAAAATTTTAGATGGCAAGTTAGATGAAATAAAAAAACAATATCAAACCAATACATTTGAAGTTGGGCTGGTCACTAACAGAAAATCTGAGATAGAAAAAGAAATAAAAAACAACTTTCATACTTCAAAACCAACCTTTAAAGGTTTAGGTGATAATTTAAGATTAAATATTTTATTAAAAGAAACTCAGACATCTGATGAACTTTTAAGTTTTTTAGTGAAAAAGGCGAAGATTCAACATTTTAAGGAGGTTATACCTAGTGCAAATGATATTTTTATTAAATCAGTTAAAGAAAATTGATTATGGGGCATCTTGGACTAATTATTGAGAGAGAATATTTAAATAAGGTTACAAACAAATCTTTTATACTTGCTACATTTTTAACTCCTTTAATAATTGTAGGATTTTCATTACTTATTGGATATCTAACAAGTGTAAACAATGATGCAGTTAAAAATATTTCAGTAGTTGATCAAACAGGCTACTTTACAAACTCTTTAACTAATTCTGATGATTTAATTTTTCATTTTATTAATGATTTTGATCTAGAAGAAGCAAAACTAATTTCAAAAACTAAATCTGACTACGGATTATTATTTATACCATATTATGATGATTTGAACCAAATTGCAGATTCAATTATGTTTATTTCTGAGGATGCGCCTTCAATAAGCATAATTTCAAGAATTGAAGGGAAAATAGAGAGACTTTTAACAAACAGAAACTTTGAAAAGGTAGGTTTAGATCTTGATAAGATTAATAAATCAAAAATAAACATTAATTTATATCAAGAGAGTTTTGAAGGTGAAGAAACTACAAAAATGGATGGGATTATAAAACTTGTCTTTGGAATGATTTTAGGTATGCTTCTTTATATATTCATTTTTGCATACGGAAGTATGATTATGATGAGTGTAATTGAAGAAAAGACTAGCAGGATTGTAGAAATAATGATTTCTTCTGTAAAACCATTTCAGTTAATGATGGGAAAAATTTTAGGGACTTCGTTAGCTGGTTTAACTCAATTTTTAGTTTGGACAATCTTGATAGTGATGTTTTCATATCTTATGACAGCTATTTTTGGCATAGAAACATCTACACAGAATAGTGAATTACTCTTAAGCTCTTCTGGAAATATGAGTATGAATACAGAAGCATTAGACATGATATCTGCCTTTATTGACCTACCACTAACAAATATTTTTGTTGCTTTTCTAATATATTTTATAGGTGGCTATTTATTATATGCATCATTGTTTGCAGCAATTGGAGCAGCGGTAGATAATCAAACAGATGCTCAACAATTTGTTATGCCTATTACTATTATTTTAGTGTTAGCTCTTTATGTAGGTATATTTACCGTTCCAGAGGATCCTAATGGAACAGTTGCAATAATCTTTTCATATATTCCTTTTACTTCTCCTGTGGTCATGCTTATGAGAATTCCAAACGGAGTTCCTATTTACGAACAAATTATTTCAATAATAATTTTATATTTAACTTTTACGTTATGTATATGGGTTGCAGCCAAGATTTATAGAGTTGGAATACTCATGTATGGAAAAAAACCTAGCTATAAAGAGTTAATTAAGTGGCTTAAATATTAATTTTAGGTATGTCAAAAATATTAATTGTAGAAGACGAGGCATCAATAAGAAGGGTTTTAGTCAAAATCCTATCAGAAGAAGATAAATCTCATGAAATATATGAGGCTGAAGATGGTTTAATAGCCTTAAACAAGATTAAAAAAGAAAATTTTGATCTTGTTCTTTGTGATATAAAAATGCCAAAAATGGATGGAATAGAAGTATTAGAATTTACAAAGAAAATTAAGCCAGAAACTCCTATAGTTATGATCTCTGGTCATGGAGACTTAGATACAGCAGTAGATTCAATGAAGAAAGGAGCATATGATTACATCTCAAAACCTCCTGATTTAAATAGACTATTGAATACTGTTAGAAATGCTATTGATAAGAAAAATTTGACTATAGAAAACACTCTTTTAAAGAGAAAAATTATTAGTTCTTTCGAGATGATTGGAGAAAGCAAAGAATTAAATAAAATCAGAGATCTTATAAAAAAAGTTGCAACTACTGATGCAAAAATACTGATCGCTGGTCCTAATGGAGCAGGAAAGGAGCTTGTAGCTAGATCCATTCATAGCACAAGTAATAGAGCTCATAACCCTTTAATAGAAGTTAATTGCGCTGCTATTCCTGGCGAATTAATTGAAAGTGAGCTCTTTGGTCATGTAAAAGGTTCTTTTACTGGAGCAATTAAGGACAAAACAGGTAAGTTTGAAGCAGCTAATAATGGAACAATTTTTCTTGATGAAGTTGGTGACATGAGTCTTTCTGCACAAGCAAAGGTCTTAAGAGTTCTTCAAGATAATTGTATTCAAAAAGTAGGAGGTGGTAAAGACATTAAAATTGATGTTAGGGTAATTGCAGCTACTAATAAAGATTTAAAAAAAGAAATTGAAAAAGGTAAATTTAGAGAAGATTTATTCCATCGACTTGCGGTAATTATTATAAATGTTCCTTCTCTTAAAGAAAGAAGGAATGATATTCCATTGTTAATAAATTATTTTTCAACAAATATATCAAAGGCTCAAGGAACCAAAGAGAAGAAATTTTCTAAATCTGCAGTAAAATTATTAAAATCAATGAATTGGACTGGTAATGTTAGAGAATTAAGAAATGTAGTAGAGAGATTAATTATTCTTGGTGATGAAAAGGAAATTTCTGAAAAGAATGTTAAACAATTTGCTAAATAATTGACTTTACAATGAAAAACATCTTATTTATATTTTTCTTATCCATTAATATTTTTTCTCAAAATGATACAGAGACTATTAGAGCTATATATAATAATTCTCTTACAAATGGTAAGAGTTATCAATGGCTAGATTATCTTTCTAACCAGATTGGTGGACGTCTTTCAGGGTCCTTAAATGCTGAGAAGGCAGTTTATTGGACTAAATCTGAGCTTGAAAAAATAGGCTTAGATAAGGTTTGGTTACAACCTGTTATGGTGCCAAAGTGGGTAAGAGGGACGCCTGAATTTGCATATATTGAGAGTAAGCCTGGAAAAACAACCAATGTAAATATATGTGCACTTGGAGGATCTATAGCTACACCTGCTAGTGGCTTGAAGGCAAATATTATCGAGGTAAAAGACTTTCAAGAATTAGAACAACTTGGCAGGGAAAATATTGAGGGGAAAATAGTTTTCTATAATAGACCAATGGAAAAAACATTAATTGATACATTCAGATCATATGGAGGTTGTGTTAATCAAAGATATGAAGGGGCTGTACATGCAAGTAAATATGGTGCTGTTGGAGTAATTGTTAGATCTATGAATTTATTACTTGATGACTTGCCTCATACAGGAAGCATGACATATGACAATGTCCCTGTTGAGGATAGAATTCCTTCCGCTGCAATAAGTACAAATGATGCAGAATTACTCAGTACAATGCTAAAATTAGATAATAACATTAAATTTTATTTTAAACAAAATTGTAAGCAGTTCAAGGATGTCTTATCCTATAATGTAATTGGTGAATTAACTGGAAGTGAATATCCTAATGAGTATATATTAGTTGGAGGTCATTTAGATTCTTGGGATTTAGGTGATGGGTCGCATGATGATGGAGCAGGATGCGTACAATCCATGGATGTCATAAGATTATTAAAATTATCAGATATCAAACCAAAAAGAACTATCCGTGTTGTTTTATTTATGAATGAGGAAAATGGTACTAAAGGAGCAATGAAATATGCTCAGGTAGTAGCTGAAAAAGGTGAAAATCATATTTTTGCTCTTGAGAGTGATGCTGGAGGTTTTTCTCCTAGAGGCTTTTATTTTGATAGTGATGAAAAGAATTTTAATCAAATATTAGGATGGAAAGACTTATTTAAGCCTTATTTAATACATTTTTTTGAAAGGGGTGGTAGTGGAGCAGATATAGGACCATTAAAGACTTCCACGAACGTATTAAGTGGACTGAAACCTGATTCCCAAAGATATTTTGATCACCACCATTCTGCAAGTGATAATTTTGATGCAATTAATAAAAGGGAACTAGAGATGGGTGCTGCAACGATAACCTCTTTAATATATCTGATAGATAAATATGGAATCGTAAAAAAACCAAAATTATAATATGAGGTATTTTTTTATATTAGTTTTATCACTAAATTTTTTATACATGAATTCACAAGATAATCTTCCTTTTTATGAAATTTCAAATTATCCAGAGTCTTATTCTGAAGCTGAAATAGTTGGAAGAATGATTGATGGACTGGGTTTTAGATATTACTGGGCAACTGAAGGTCTAACAGAAAAAGATTTAAATTTTAGATTACCAAATGATAGTAGATCATCGATTGAGACTGTTGTACACATTTATGATCTATCAAATATGATATTGAATACTGCTTTAAATTTACCTATTGAGAAAAAATCTACTGAAGGAATGGAATTTAAAGAAATTAGAGAAAAAACCTTATTCAATCTTAAAGAAGCATCTGATATATTTAAGAAAACTAAAAATTTTGATAATCATAACATTATTTTTCTAAGGGATTCTAAAAAAGTTGAATATCCGTTTTGGAATCAATTAAATGGTCCAATTGAAGATGCAGTGTGGCATTCTGGACAAATTGTGGTATTTAGAAGGGCAAGCGGAAATCCAATTAGTAAGAAAATAAGTGTTTTTACAGGTAAGGTTAGGGAAGATTAATCAAGATTATTAACTGTTTTTCTAATTTCTAGCAAATTTGTTAATAACTTTTCAAGATTGCTTAGATTTAGCATATTTTCACCGTCACTTTTAGCATTTCCTGGGTTAAAGTGTGTTTCTATAAAGATACCATCAACATTATTTACTACTCCAGCTCTTGCTATTGTTTCAATCATTTTAGGTGACCCACCTGTTACGCCAGATAATTGATTTGGTTTTTGAAGAGAATGCGTAACATCCAAAACTGTAGTGGCAATATCTTGCATTGTTGGAATCCCTCTAAAATCTACAACCATATCCTGGTATCCAAACATGGTCCCCCTATCAGTTATCATTACATTATTATTACCTGATTTTGTTATTTTTTCGACCGCATGCTTCATGCTATCAGGACTCATAAATTGTCCTTTTTTAATGTTGATAGTTTTTCCTGTTTTTGCAGCTGCTATAAGTAGATCAGTTTGTCTTGCTAAAAAAGCAGGTACTTGTAAGATGTCAACGTATTTAGAAGCTAATTTTACATCAGATATTTGATGAATATCAGTTAATACAGGAATGTCATAAGAATCTGAAATATTTTTTAGTACAGCTAGGGCTTTCTCATCTCCTATACCTGTAAAACTGTCTAATTTGCTTCTATTAGCCTTCTTAAAACTTCCTTTGAATATAAAAGGAATTTCAAGTTTATTGGTAATAGCTAATATTTCTTGAGCAATCCTATTAGCCATTTCATCTCCTTCTATTGCACAGGGACCTGCTATTAGGAAAAAACTGTTTGATGTATTATGTTTTAGTTTGGGAATATTCTCTAATTTCATGATTTTCCTTGAAATATTTTGAGTAAAGTTATTATTATTTACATAATTACTATCTTTTTTAACCTTATTTTAAGATAAAAGCATTGAAAAATAAACAGCAATTCTTATAATCGTTTAAATTATTCTTAGAAAAGAAAGAAATATTTGCATTTTTGATGATAATTTATGTTTAAAACCATGTTTTTACTCATATAAACTTATAAATTTCCCTAAATAGAAATTAATTTGTATTTTTGGTGCTTAACTAACTAATTAATTAATTAAGTATTATGGAAAAATTATTAAATCGCTTAATTGATCTCCCTAGTGAGGTCAACGGAATGTTACCTTGGAATTGCTGGAACTCATGTATGAGTGATTCAGAAGGTAATTTAGCAAGTTGGGCAGGAGACGTTTTTAGAGTCGGTGCCTTTGTAACTTGGGTTTGTTCTGTTTACGCATCTCTGTCTATTATGTGGACAGGAGGAATGGGTGAAGGGGCTGCAATTGTTGGAAGTATTCTGGGTATGGCCGTATGGGTATACGCTGCTTTTCCTATCGCTATGGTCGTAAGAGGCGCTGGTGAGGAAGTTGCGGCTTCAAAAGGAGATACTGTCAACCTTTTATTTTATGACTTACCAATGGCAACTATTAAAGCAGTTGGATATATTACAGCTCTAGTAGCTACATTTGCTGCAATCGTAGCAGCTGTATCTGCTGTTTCAGCGGGGTTTGTTGATATGACTGGCGGAGTTGATGTTGGCTATATGGCTAACTTTGACTATGCTTATGCACTTCCAGGCTCAGCTATGGATGCATTTACTAACATGGTAGGCTTAGAATGGGTAGGCGGAGTGCTTAACGATTTCTGGGCGTGGGATGTTTCTAGAGCAGGTGATGGCACCTGGGCTGGTGATGTTGTCGCTTCTGCTTGGGGATTTGTTCAAGTAGCTGTTATTCTAGCTAAGTTATATGTTGTAATGGCATTATATTCTTTCTTTTATAACATATTAAATACTTTATTTAACTGGGTTAAGAGTCCATCTCTACCAATTAGATCAAAGTAATTTAAACCATAAATTAATAAAAAAAGGCCCTATGATCAAGGGCCTTTTTTTTTATCCTTTTTTCTAATATTAGTTTAGAAAAATACTAAATCTTCTTACATTCCGTTTTTTATTTAATCTTATAATATGTTTTCTTTATCTCTGTATAATTCTTCTTTAAAGTCTCAATGGGATAATTTTATTAATGAATCTAAGAATGGAACATTTTTATTTAATAGAAATTTTATAGAATATCATAAAAACAGATTTAAGGATTATTCTATTTTATTTTATAAGCAGGATAAACTTATTGCAGTTTTACCAGCTAATAAGCTAGATGACAAGATATATTCTCACCAAGGTTTGACATATGGAGGACTAATTCTTTCAAAGCAAATTAAATTTTCTGATGTAACTGAGGTATTTAACTTACTTCTATCTCATTTACATGAAACTAATTATTCGACCTTAATAATAAAGGAAATACCTGAGATATATAAATCATTGCCAAGTGGTGAAGTAAATTATCTATTACATAGAATGAAGGCTAAATTAATTAGAAGAGATGTTTTATCTGTTATTAAACTTGGCAATAACTCCTTTTCAAGAGATAGGATTCAGGGTAACAAAAGAGGAAAAAAAAATAAACTTACTATAAAAGAGACATCGAGTTTTGAGGAATTTTGGAATACTCTTTTAATTCCTAATTTAAAAAACAAACATAATGTGGCGCCAGTGCATTCTCTTGAAGAAATAACTATTTTAAATGAATTTTTCCCAAAGAAAATAAGACAGTTTAACGTATATTCAGATGATAAAATTGTTGCAGGAACTACTATATTTGAAACGAAAACTACTGCTCATGTTCAATACATTTCTGCTAATGAAGAAAAAAATAAACTGGGAAGTTTAGATTATTTATTTACTTATTTAATAGAGGAGGTCTTTAATAAAAAAGATTATTTTGATTTTGGAATTTCAAATGAGAATAATGGTGAATTTGTTAACCAAGGTTTACTATATTGGAAAGAAGGCTTTGGTGCACGATCTATAACACAAGACTTTTATGAAATTCATACAAAAAATTATACTGGTCTTAGGGACTTAATGATATAATCATCTATTTTATCCACAATAATTTTCTTAGATGAAAATTTAACAATGAAAAGTGTATAACATAAGTTATAAAGTAGGCTAGGGAAACTCCCCAAAATCCATATGCATTTATTAGAAAATAGGATAAAATCACAAAAATTACAGACCATTCAATCTGAAAGAATACAAAGGCCTTTGTATCTGCTTTTGAGATTAATATATTTCCTAATACCCAGCAATTTATTTTTATTATATCCCCTAATAGATGTAAAAATATAATTTCATTTATTAGAAAAAATTCATTTGATAATAAAACAGTAATAATAATATCTCTAAGTAAGTATACACCTGCAGTTATTACTATAATTATAGGTATTACTACTTTCCATATTTTAAATACTTCTTTTTTTAGATTTTCACTATTTAATTTTGAGAATGTTGGTATCAAATAGAATTTGAAGGTACTTATTAAGAAGAGTAAATAAATTGCGGAAATTCTCCACATTGCCTCCCACGAACCAGCAAAATTAGTATCAAATTTGTCCGATAAATAATACCTAACAATAAATGTTGATATTATTAGACATGTTGGTCCGGTTATTGCCATTATAGAAAAGCCTGATAATTTCTTAAAGTAATTAATGTTAAAATTTGAAAATAGTAGATTGAAATTAAATGGTTTATATATGTAAAAAAGAAAAAGAGTAACTAATAAGGTTATAATTTGATTAATTATTAACGCATAAAGTGCACCAATAATGGCATATTTTAATACCAGTGTAATCATTAAAATAGCAGAAATAACTACTGAAACAACATTAATTGTCACATATAGCTTAATTTTTTTAATTCCATTAATAATTGACATTAAAAGTGTATGAATGGAGAAGGAAATAACTGAAATTGATAGAATTAGAAAATAAAATGTTGAGTCAAAATCAACTAATAAATATTCTGCAATAGTATTTCTAAAAATTAAAATCAAAATACAGAAAATCAGTGAAAAGAAGATGTGTACTTTAAAACTAGTAGAGAGGATTTTTCTTAATTCTCCTTCTGACTTTTGAAATTCCGATGTATATTTTATTATTCCATTTTCTATGCCAAAACCACTAAAAACATTGCTTAGTCTTAGAAAATCCTTTAATTGACCAAGCAGGAAAATACCATTAGTTCCTAGGTAAACAGCTATTATTTTATTAGATATTAACCGAACTAATATACTAATAGCAGTACTTACTCCTGAATACAAAGATGTTCTTATAAAATTCATTCTTGGGAATTAAAATCTGTCCATTCTTTATAATTATATTCTGTTAACTTTTTAAGCTCTGATACATCTTTAAAATATAACGCTTTTAACTCATATCTATTTTCTTTAGATAGTTTTGGACAACTAACATTTTCTTTTTTCCAGTTTTTTAGGTTGTTTTTTATATTTAATCTAATCCAATTAATTGTTTTTTTTGGAAGAAAATACTTGCCAATTTTAGTAAAAGAATATTTACCTATAGCTGATTTGTTTAGGAAATGATACAATTCAGGATTTTTTAATAATGCTGTTTGATTTGAAGTATGATTTGAAATGGTATCTAATTTTTTTAGGCCCAGAAATTCAAAGCATGAATTTGCTGTTTTTAGTTGATTATTTATTAAATCTTCAAATATTATAATTTTTATATTAGATCTGTCAAAACAATTATAAAATCGCTTTAACCACTTTGCATATAACCCAAATTGAAAGTAATATTTTGGGTAATAGTTATATGCTTTAAACTGATTATTTTGATCTTTAGAAAGAGCTTCTTGAAAATTAGATTTTTCAAGTCCAAGTCCTTTTATCCACCAAAAATGTGAGTTGAATCTGTCAATAGGGTTTCTAAGAATGAAAATAAATTTTGGAGAGACTTTATAATTGCTATTAATATTATTAATGAAAGTATCATAATACATATAGGCAGTAGTTGATTCTCCAAAAATTTTATGCTTAGATTTCATAAATAAATTTAAATAATTTTCTTTTTCTATATTTTTAAAATCTTTAAATTTTTCATTTTTCCAATAACCTGGCTCTTTAACTGATGACATGCAGATTTCTGGATGTTGATTTAATAAATTATGTAAGGTTGTAGTACCTGATTTTGCTGCTCCTGGAATAAATAAGTTTGGTTTAAAGTGAAGCATAATTTTTGTATCTATTCAAATATAAGATTAATTAATTTTTACTCCATACTTTCTCATATTGCTCAGCAATTGAAATATAATTATGATTTTTTTCAATAAACTCCCTAGCGTTAGCTGAGATTTCTATAATTTTAGAGGGATTATTAATTAACCATTCTAAGGACTCTATAATTTTAGTATGATCTGGTAAAGCATTAATAGCTACAGAATTTTCTTTTATATTATATAATTCTAACCACTCTTTCTCAGCACCAGTAAACACAACTTTTCCTATTGCCATAGCCTCAAGTGCATTATAACCTTGATCATAAGCATAAACTTGATCAAGCAATATATGACAATTTTCAACTGACTTTATGTACTCATTATAATCTAGATCTATTGTAGTTATGATTTCTACTTTATTGTCATATTTATTTTCTATTGCTTTTAGTGCTTTATCAAAAAAAACATTTCCTTTTTTTATGTAATTTTTTGAATTTACCCCATGTAATATCTTAATCTTATCTATAGATTTAATTTTTTTATATTTGATTTTATCAAGGTTAATTGGGTTAGGAATCAACCCTAGATATTTTTTTTCTTTAATATAGGGGATATGATAATCTATGTCTGAACTAATTACACCATTAGCATTTGCTAATATAAACTCATGAAGTTTTATATATTCTCTTGTATTATATTTTAATATATGTTTAAATGATTTTTTAAGATTAGGGTTTTCGAAATAGGGAGTTAATATTGAATATTTAAACTTATTATTTAGACTATGCTCTACACTCTTTTGGTCAACTCCACATGATAGTAAGAATAATTTTTTATTATTATTAATTAATGTTTTAATAAGTAATATCTCTAGGTAAGGCAGTGTTCTAAATGCATTCTCGTTTATTAGTTGTACAACATCATAGCCCTTGAGATCAGATATTATTTTATTTGCTTTATAATATATTTCAACTTCATTTAAGCTAATTTTAAAAAGCCTATCAATTAATTTTGCGAAGAGTTTAAATAATTTTAGATTGAAAAAAAATGAATCTATTTTTATGTCTACGGGATAATTTTTAAAACCATCTCCAGTGCCTAATAATGTAACTTTATGACCATTTTTTTGTAGGCCCTCTTTTAAAGAGTTGTGCAGTCTACTATATTCCCCAATCAGTAAGATTTTCATTATATTGTGAGCTATTGTTTTAAATTTAATTATTAATGAACAACGCTGCCAATAAAAACGCTAGTTTAGAAATTTTAGTATCTACAAAGGGGCAGGATAATGCTGATTTTATTAATAGGATGTTTAAAAATTGTTCTGATATTAAACTTCCAGTATTAATTGTTAATCAATCTAAAAAAAAATTAAATTTTCCACAAAATAACTGTAGGGTAAAAAGTACTAATGAAATTGGCCTTTCAAACAGCAGGAATTTAGCAATTAATAACTCAAAAGAAGAAATTTGTTTACTCTCTGATGATGATGTAATCTATTGTTCAGATTTTGTTGAAACAATTAAAAATTCATTTACTAAAAACAAGGATGCTGATATAATAACATACCAAGCAAGCAATGAACTAGGAGAGCCATTTAAAGATTATCCAAGGATAAAAACTCATAATAAAAGATCAATTTCAATGATTAATTCATTTTTGATAGCTTTTAGAAGAGATAGTGTTATAAAAAATAAAATTCAATTTGACTCTAAATTTGGACTTGGTTCAACTTTTGAGACTGGAGATGAATATATTTTTTTGATGAATGCGCTAGAAAAAAAATTAAACATTATTCATTGCCCAAAAGTTATACTTTTACATAAATCTATTAGTTCTGGACAGGTTGTAGGAAAAGATAAAATAATTTTTGCTCGAGCTGCTATATTTTATAAATATTATGGTACTTTGTCATATCTAAAATTATTTCACCATATAATATTATTGTTAAACATAAAAGCAATTGTTTTTGGCGATATTTTTTTAAAATATAAAATTGGTTTAAAAGGCATAAAAAAATATAAATCAATGTTATGAAAAACAGATCCATTGATGATGTTGAAATAATTTCTATTCCTAAGATTATTGACGAGGAGGGAAGGGGAAAACTTTCTGTTATAGAAAAATCAATAATTCCATTTGAAATAAAAAGGGTGTATTATCTATATGATGTTCCTAGTGATGCATTTCGTGGAGGACATGCTCATAAAAATTTAATTCAGTTTATGATAGCATTGAGTGGAAGCTTTGAAGTTAAAATTGATGATGGGTCAAATAATAAAAAGGTTATGTTAAACAAACCTAATCAGGGGCTTCTTATTCCGAGTGGTATATGGAGAGAAATGGATAATTTCTCAGCAGGATCAGTTTGTTTAGTTTTAGCTTCAGAATTCTTTGATGAAAGTGATTATTTCAGAGATTATAATACTTTTCTTAATTACAAAAAACAATAAATTTAGTCTTTACATAGATATGCTAGCCTATATAAGTCGAAGGTAAAAAGACTTGGCTTTTGACTCATTAAATTTGTTTCAATTTTATTATTCATAGTCTTAACCATTGCATAAAACATGTTTTCTAATAATAATATTTTTAGAAAATTATAAGCTTTTAAGATTGAGATATCATGTTTTTTAATATAATTGTTGCTGTTCATATATTTTAAATTATCAAGGGCTGATCTAGTTTTTTCTAGAAATTTATTATTATCATCTAATCCAAGATGAAAGACTTCATTATCTATATGAGTTATATGAACATTATTTGTCTTTAGCTGAGCTCCAAAAAAATAGTCTAGACCATATCCATTAATATCTGCAGGAACTTCTATCTCATCAAAAATTGATTTATTAATCATGTAATTTGATGAGATAATATATTTATAGGGGTTACTCATTCTTTTTTTTGAGGGGACTTGTTCTCTTTTTTTGCCAAAAGTAAATCTCAATGAATTATCCTGGCTAAAACTTTCTTTATTGTAGAAGAAACCACCAAAAACAGCATCTGTCTTATTTATATGACTTAAATAAGTTTCTAAAAACTTTTCATTTTTTGGCATGGTATCAACATCAATAAATAGGAGTGAATTATACTGAGCTTTATCTGAAAGTAATTTTCTGTTTGCTATTCTTCCAATATTTTTTTTGCTTTCAATAAACAGGCAATTTGTTAACGCATTTATTTGTTGATTTTTTTCATTTAAGGGTGAAAATGATCCATCATCTATACATATAATCTCATAAGCAATACCTAGGGTCAATGCTTCCTTTTCAAGTCTTTTAACAAGTGGAAGAGCATTAAAATCATAGCATGGAATTAAGACAGATATCATTTATAGATTGTATTAATATTTTTATTTCTTATATCAATTTCAACAATTTTACCCGATTCACATATATATGTTCTATTTGGAAATTTGTCAATTAAAATAAAATCGTGTGTTGCCATTAATATTGTATTCCCCTTTTTATTTAGTTCCATTAATATCTCCATTACTTCTATGCTGGTTTTTGGATCAAGATTTCCAGTAGGCTCATCAGCTATAATTAGTTTTGGGTTATTAAGAAGGGCTCTTGCAATTGCCACTTTTTGTTGCTCACCCCCAGATAATTGACTAGTAAATTTATTTATTAATTTTTCAATGTGAACTTTTTCAAGAACTTCTATTATTCTAGAATTTATTTTAGATTCATCATTCCATCCTGTAGCTTTTAATACGAATTTTAGATTTTCAGCTACGCTTCTATCACTAAGAAGTTTAAAATCCTGAAAGACAATTCCCAATTTCCTCCTAAGTAAAGGTATTTTATTGTCTTCTAAATTCTTTAACTCAACATCAACAACTGATCCTGTTCCGCCATTAAGCTTTAAATCTGCATACAAACTTTTTATTAAACTGGTTTTTCCGCTACCAGTTCTACCAATTATATAAACAAATTCCCCGCTGTTAATTTCAATATTAACTTCGGTTAGTACCTGCTTATCATCTTGAATAATTGAAACATTATTTAGTGCTAAAATTGGTTTATCCATTTAAAAAATTTATTTATAAATTAAGTATTTCTTTCTTATTAATTTGAATTCATCTATTTTATCTTTCCAGCTTTTTCTAATAATTTCCTCTGATGTGTTGTTTATAATTTGATTTTTAAGATCTTTTGTTCCAGAGAGTTTTATAAAATAATCATTAAAGAACTCACTTTTATTTGTTGTGTTTTTATATGCATCAATAATATAACTTAGATTTAATCTTCTTTCTAACAGGTTATCTCTTAGGTCTAATCCATAGCATTTTTTATTATTATGAGGAGGATATTTTGAACCTTGGTTTGGTTTTGGGATAAATGTAAAAGAATAAATTTTTTGATCTAAATATGGGCTCCCAATGACTTGGAATTGATTTGTCGTGCCACGTCCCACACTTACATTGGTTCCCTCAAATAAGCAAAGAGATGGATAAAGAGATATTGATCTGTCATTAGGTAAATTTGGGGAAGGTTTTATCAATAAGCTATAATTATAGTCATGTTTATAATTTAAAATTTTTATAACTTTTAGATTGCATTTTACCTTGGTATTTAACCAACTTTCTCCATTTATCATTTGAGCATATTCTCCAATGGTCATTCCATATACTATAGGAACAGGATGCATTCCAACAAAACTTTTATTTTCATTTTCAAGTACCGGCCCGTCAATATAATTTCCGTTTGGATTTGGCCTGTCAAAAACCAGTAATGGAATATTATTTCGTGCACAGGCCTCCATTACATAATGTAAAGTAGATATATGTGTATAGAAACGCGTACCAACATCTTGGATATCAAATATCATCAAATCAATATCAATTAAATCATTATCTGATATTTTCCCATATTCTCTATCCTTTCCATGAAGTGAAATGATTTCTAGACCTGTATTTTGATCCACTTTATCTGTGACATTTTCACCATTATAATTTTCACCTTTATATCCATGTTCTGGTGTAAATATTTTTGAAATATTGATATTTAATGAAAGAAGTGAATCAACTAGATGGGTATAGCTATTATCCTTTTTAAAAATGACGCTTGTATGATTGGCTACAATGCCAATATTCTTTTTATCTATATAATCTATATATCTGGATATTTGATTGGCTCCAACAATAATTTCTCCATTATTAATTTCACTTTTTTTATTCTTGTTCTCTATGTTAATCGAATGAATATTGCATATATTTGATTGAAATATTGTTACTATTAATAAGTATCTTATAAAGTAAATTAATTGCATATTTAAATTTTGAATTTCGAATATTTTTTAGCGAAAAGAATCATAACTACAAAGCCCTATAAAAGTAGTATTTCAGGCCCAATAATAAAAATAGGAATTATTGCCATTGCTTTAGGAGTTATAGTTATGTTAATTTCTATTGCAACAGGTTTGGGCATGCAATATGAAATTAAGAATAAAATATCAGCATTTAATGGAGATATTTCAATTTATAATTTTCAAACTACAAATTATGAAGATTCATCTATTCCATTAGATTTTGACGAAGATCTCTATACTAATCTTAGTAATACTAACGGGGTAGTTAGTGTTCAGAAAATTGCTACTAAGTTTGGACTAGTTCGAACAAAAAAAGATTTTGATGGTGTGTTTTTTAAAGGAGTTGATCAAGATTATAATTGGGAAAGAATTCAAAAGTTTTTAATCGAAGGCAATTTTCCAAATATTTCAAATTCAATTTCTAATCAAATACTAATATCAAAATTATTGGCAAATAGATTAAACTTGGAGGTCGGGGATAGTTTTCAAATGTTATTTTCTAGAAACTCTGAATCTTCAGCTATTAGAAAATTTGAAATTACTGGTATTTTCTCATCTGGATTTAATGAATTGGACAGTAAATATATTATTGGTGATATTTCACATGTACAAAAAATCAATAAATGGAATGATAATCAAATAGGAAACTTGGAAGTTTTCATTGATAATTATGAGAATCTTGATTCTTTAACTCAAACAATTTATTCTAGTACACCTTCAACTATTAATGCTCAAAGTGTAAGAGATAAATATTACTCAATTTTTGATTGGATAAAGCTTTTTGATAAAAATATGATTGCAATTATTGTTATAATGATTATAGTAGCTTCAATAAATATAATTACAGTTTTAATTGTACTAATACTTGAGAGAACAAATATGATAGGAATATTAAAGAGCCTAGGAAGTACAAATTATAGTTTAAGAAAATTTTTTATATATAATTCCTTATACATAGTTAGTGTAGGCTTATTGATTGGTAATTCAATAGGATTGATTTTAATTTATCTTCAAAAAAAATATGAACTTATTTCTCTCGATTCTGAAATTTACTACGTTTCAAGTGTACCGGTATATGTTGATTTCTATTATATTATATTGCTGAATATTATAACATTTATAATCTGCTTTTTGGTTATAATATTGCCTTCTTCATTAATTTCAAATATTTCACCAACAAAAGCTGTTAAATACC
>CAJWCT010000014.1 GCA_913031385.1 uncultured Flavobacteriales bacterium
CTTTTATAGAAGTTATGTAAATCAGTCTAGACAAATAATAGAACAGAAATTAAATTTATCAGAATACAAAAAAAGAGTACTTGTAAATAAGCTAATTACAAATTCTAAAGAAGAAAATAAAGATTATGAGTATAATTATTTTAAAGATAATTGCTCAACTAAAATCGGTGATATATTTAATGAATTACTAGAAGAAGAAATTAGAAATGCAGGTATTAATTTAGATAATATGAATTCAAGTTCATTTAGACAATTGGATTATCAGCATCTTGCCCCAAATTCATGGGGAGCATTGGGAATTGACATTTGTCTTGGATCAGTAATTGATGCAAATATTACTGATCGAGACTTGCTGGTTTTACCATATAATTTGAAACTGTATTTTGATAAACTGGGAAATTCTAATATTAAAAATGGAGATTTCGTAGAAACATCTATTCTCTTTGGAGAATATGCTGAGTATAAAGAAACTTCATTTTCACCATTGTATGTGTTTCTAATTCTATCGTTAATAATTATTGTAGTTACTTTTTTGGACTACTTAAGAATAACTAGGAGTATCTTCCTAGACATTACTATTCTTTTAGTTACAGGCCTAATTGGCTTACTATTAGTTTACTTATGGTTTTTTAGTAACCATATAGCATCTGCTTGGAACTATAATCTTCTATGGGCAATTCCATTTAATCTAATATTACTTTTTCAATTACTTAAGAAAAACCCAAATAAGTGGATTATATCGTATCTAAAAATCAATGTTCTAATGTTATTGTTAATGTGTTTGCATTGGATCGTTGGGGTTCAAGTGTTTAATATTAGCTTAATTTCTCTAATTTTAGCATTATTAATAAGATATTTATATCTAATTAAATATTTCTCAAAGAGGATTAGATAAACGTATGAAAATTTATACAAAATCAGGAGATAGAGGTTCAACAAAATTAATTGGCGGAAAAGATGTTGAGAAACATAATATACAAGTTGATGCATATGGCTCAATTGATGAACTAAATTCATATATAGGTCTAATAAGAGATTTTACTGATGATAAGCATGTAAAAAAGTCCTTGATAGAAATACAAAAAAATCTTTTTAATATTGGAGCAATACTTGCATTTCAGGATGAAAAAACAGCGGAAAAATATCTGAAAACAAAAAGAATAAAGATCCAAGAAGAAGATATCTCTACTTTAGAAAATAATATTGATATAATTTCTGAAAAATTGCCCAAAATTGACAAATTTATTATTCCAGGAGGTCATCAAAAAGTTTCCTACTGCCATATAGCTAGATCCGTTTGCAGAAGAGCTGAAAGAAATGTCTCAAAATTAAAATCTATTTACAATTTTCAAGATGAAATCTTAATTTATTTAAACAGATTATCTGACTATATTTTTGTTATAGCAAGAAAATTTTCAATTGATTTAGAAATTGAAGAGATTCCTTGGGAAACATAATAATTTAAAAAAACATTAAGAATTTCTTGCTTTTTTCATCTAAAAAATTATTTTTGCAAAAAATAGTTTATCATGTATTGGACGTTAGAACTAGTATCTCACCTAAGTGATGCACCATGGCCAGCTTCAAAAGACGAATTGATAGATTATTCTATTAGAACTGGTGCGCCATTAGAAGTAGTAGAGAATTTACAATCAATTGAAGATGAAGGAGACCTATATGAATCTATTCAGGAAATTTGGCCAGATTATCCAACTGATGAAGATTATCTTTGGAATGAAGATGAATATTAGAATTTATTTAAAGTCTCTTAACTGAGGCTTTTTTTAATATTTTTCATCAAACAAATTGTATCTTTGAAAATTAAAATCACTATCTGATAATACATATGAGTTTTTTTAATTCAATACTTAAATTCTTTGTAGGAGACAAAACAAAAAAAGATATAAAATCAATACTTCCTATAGTTGAAGAAATAAAATCTTTTGAGAGTGAGATTTCTAAGCTAAATAACGATGAATTAAGAGAACAAACTCAAAATTTCAAATCTGAAATAGAATTATCAATTAATGAGATAAAAAGCAAGATTAAAGAGCTAAAAGAAGCTGTAGATAAAACAGATGATTTTGATGAAAAAGAAGAATTATACACTCAAATAGATCAGTGTGAAGAAGAATCTTATAAGATAACTGAAGATACTTTAAACAAAATCTTACCAAAAGCATTTGCAGTTGTTAAAGAAACTGCAAAACGTTTTTTTAATAACAAAGAAATCATAGTTAAAGCAACAGCCTTTGATAGAGAAGTTTCAGCCAATAAAGAATACGTGCAATTAAATCAAGATAATGCTGTCTGGAAAAATTCTTGGGATGCAGCTGGAAAACCAATAACATGGGATATGATTCACTATGATGTTCAATTAATTGGTGGTATTACAATGCATCAAGGTAAAATAGCTGAAATGCAGACAGGTGAAGGAAAAACATTAGTTGCAACATTGCCTGTATATCTAAATGCTTTATCTGGTAGAGGAGTTCATATTGTAACTGTAAATGATTATTTAGCCAAAAGAGACAGTGCTTGGATGGCTCCTATCTTTGAATTTCATGGTTTAAAAATAGATTGTATTAACTATTATAAACCTAATTCACAAGAAAGAAAAAATGCATATAATGCTGATATAACATATGGGACCAACAATGAGTTTGGATTTGATTATTTGAGGGATAATATGGCTAATTCTCCTGATGATCTAGTTCAAAGAAAACATAATTATGTTATTGTTGATGAGGTTGATTCTGTTTTAGTAGATGATGCAAGAACTCCATTAATAATATCAGGTGCCGTACCTCAAGGGGATAAGCATGAATTTAATGAGCTAAAACCTAAAATTGAAAAAATAGTATCTGTTCAAAGACAATTATTAACTGCTACATTAGCTGAGGCTAAAAATAATATATCAAATAATAATAAAGATGAAGGAGCTTTTAGTCTACTTAGAGTATACAGGGGAATACCTAAAAACAAAGCCTTAATTAAATATTTAAGTGAAGAAGGTGTAAAACAATTACTCCAAAAGACTGAAAACTTTTATATGCAAGATAATAATAGGGAAATGCCAAAAATTGATGAAGCCCTTTATTATGTTATTGATGAAAAAAACAATCAGATAGAACTTACTGATAAGGGAATAGAATTTCTTTCAGGAAAAGATGATCCTAATTTTTTCATAATGCCAGAAATTGGAATGGAAATATCCAAAATTGAATCCAAAGGTCATAAACCTAAAAAAGAGGCTGCATTGAAAGAAGAGCTATATAGAGATTTTAATATTAAATCTGAAAGGATTCATTCTATAAATCAACTACTTAAGGCATATGCTTTATTTGAAAAAGACATTCAGTACGTCGTAATGGATAATAAGGTGATGATTGTAGATGAGCAAACAGGCAGGATAATGGATGGAAGAAGATATAGTGATGGTCTACATCAAGCAATTGAAGCTAAAGAAAATGTAAAAATTGAAGCAGCTACTCAGACATTTGCAACAATAACACTACAAAATTATTTTAGAATGTATGAAAAACTTTCTGGGATGACAGGTACAGCTGTAACTGAGGCAGGAGAATTTTGGGACATTTACAAATTAGATGTAATCGAAATTCCTACTAACAAGCCCGTTATAAGAGATGATAAGGAAGATTTAGTTTATAAAACTAAAAGAGAAAAATATAATGCTGTCATTGAGCAAGTCACTACACTTTCAAAGGCTGGTAGACCTGTATTAATTGGTACAACATCTGTTGAAATTAGTGAATTGCTTGGTAAAATGCTTGGGATAAGAAAAGTGCCTCATAATATTTTAAATGCAAAACTACACAAAAAAGAATCTGAAATTGTTGCAGAAGCTGGAATTTCAGGTCAAGTTACTATTGCTACCAATATGGCAGGTAGAGGGACTGATATTAAACTAAGTAAAGAAGTTATTGATTTAGGAGGATTAGCAATTGTTGGAACTGAAAGACATGATTCAAGAAGGGTTGATCGACAACTAAGGGGAAGATCTGGAAGGCAAGGTGATCCAGGTGGTTCACAGTTTTATGTATCTCTAGAAGACAACTTAATGCGATTATTTGGAAGTGAAAAAATTGCTAAAATGATGGATAGAATGGGGTTAGAAGAAGGAGAGGTAATTCAACACTCTATGATAACTAAATCAATTGAAAGAGCACAAAAAAAAGTAGAAGAAAATAATTTTGGGATAAGAAAAAGATTACTAGAGTATGATGATGTAATGAATGTTCAAAGAGTAGAAATTTACAAAAGGAGACATAACTCATTATTTGGAGATAGATTAAGAATTGATATTGCTAATATGATTTATGACACATGTGAAAATATTGTTATAAATAATAAAGAAAATAATGATCACAAAAATTTTGAATTTGAACTAATAAAGTTCTTTTCTATAAGTACTGATCTAAATGCTGATGAATTTGAATCGATGGATGAAGACAAGGTTATAAATAAAATATATAAACTCATCCTAAATCATTACTTAAATAAAATTGAGGCAAATGCTAAATTAGCATATCCAGTAATAAAACATGTTTATGAGAATCAGAAGGATAGATTTAAAAGAATTGTAGTTCCATTTACTGATGGAATAAAAACCTTACAAGTTGTTACAGACTTAGAAAAAGCTTACTCATCTGATGGACAGCAACTTGTAACAGATTTTGAAAAAAATATATCATTAGCAATTTTAGATCACTCTTGGAAGAATCATTTAAGAAAAATGGATGAATTAAAACAATCTGTTCAGCTTGCAGTTCATGAGCAAAAGGACCCTCTTCTAATATATAAATTTGAATCATTTGAATTATTTAAAGGTTTAATTGATAATGTAAATAAAGAGATCCTATCATTCTTATTCAAAGCTGAAATTTCAAATGAAAATGCAAAAAATATTCAAGAAGCTAGACCAAGAAAAGTCACTAAAATAAATACATCCAAAGATGAAATTCCTAATATTGATGAATTAAGTTCTCAAAATAAAGCAGCAGGTAGAAATATAGTTCATGAAATTGAAACGATTGTAAGAGATAAACCAAAGATTGGGAGAAATGATCGAATTACAATAAAAAATGTTTCAACAGGAGAGAACAAAGAAATGAAGTACAAGCATGCAGAACCATTAATTAATAAAGGAGAGTGGGTTATTTCAGAAGCCACTACTACTCCATAAAAATTGATTTAAATAACCATGGGAGAAACCCCTAAAAAGCGATTAAATATTCAGGAGCTAATTAGTGGAATTGTAAATGGCGATATTGTTTCACTTAGTAAAGCAATTACCATAATTGAAAGTGATAACATAAATGACAAATCTGATTCTAACAAAATAATATCCTCATGTATTAAAGAAAAATCCAATTCAATAAGAATTGGCATAACTGGTGTCCCTGGAGTTGGAAAAAGTACATTTATCGAAACATTAGGAGACCATCTAACAAGTATAGGTCATAAGGTCGCTGTATTAGCTATTGATCCAACTAGCTCGGTTAATCACGGCAGCATATTGGGAGATAAAACAAGAATGAGCACATTGGTTAATAATAAAAACGCATTTATTAGACCTAGTCCAACCTCTAGTCATTATGGGGGTGTAGCAAAAAGAACTAGAGAATCAATTATTCTATGCGAAGCTGCGGGTTATGATATAATTCTGGTAGAGACAGTTGGAGTTGGTCAAAATGAAATTAGTGTATCCGAAATGGTAGATTTCTTTCTTTTACTTAAACTCTCTGGAGCTGGAGATGAATTACAAGGAATTAAACGAGGAATAATAGAAATGGCAGATGCTATAATAATAAATAAGGCTGATGGGGATAATATTGAAAATTCTAATAAAGCTAAATCAGAATTTGCAATGGCTATAAAATTATATCCTATAAAGAAATCTAAATGGACTCCGAAAGTAATGACTTGTAGTTCAATTAACAGCTCTGGAATAAAACCCATTTGGGAATTAATTTTAGAATACATTTCTGTTACAAATGAAAATAATTTTTTTAATCAAAATCGGAAAAATCAAAATAAATACTGGTTATTACAAACTATCAATGATAAATTACAATCAAATTTCTTTGGTAATGAAAAAATTAAAAAAGAATTAGAAAAACAATATAATCTATTAGATAAAAATAAAACAACTCCATTTGCTGCTGCTGAAATTTTATTGAAAATATAATATGTCAACATTTACAATAATAGTCCCCACATTTAATGAAAAAGACAATTTGTCTAGATTAGAAAGTGAATTAATGAAATTTATTAATTCAACAAAATTTAAAACAAAAGTTCTTATAATAAATGATGGATCTACAGATGGGAGTAAAGAAATTATTGAAAAATTATGTAATAATAATAATTGCTTTGAATCTATTTCCTTTGTAAGAAACTGTGGACTTAGTAGTGCATTAAAAGCTGGGTTTGATTTATGCAATTCAGAATATATAGGATATATTGATGCTGATTTACAAACATCACCAAGCGATTTTCATGTTTTATTAAAATATATTGATAGTTATGATCTTGTTACAGGTTATCGATCTAATAGAAAAGACGCTTATTTAAAAAATATATCATCCCTAATTGCAAACGGTATAAGAAACATATTTACTAGTGATGGAGTAAAAGACACAGGGTGTCCATTAAAAGTAATAAAGACTGATTTTGCAAAAAGAATTCCAATGTTTAAGGGGTTACATAGATTTTTGCCGGCAATGATCCTTCTTCAAAAAGGTAAAATTATTGAGGTCCCTGTACAACATTTCCCCAGAATAGCAGGAAAAGCAAAATTTGGATTATTTAATAGAATATTAGGACCATTGTCTGACTGTTTTGCATTTATTTGGATGAAAAGAAAGTACATTAATTACCAAATAGAAAATAATGATTGATATCCCCATTGAGATCATTGTATTAGGATTTACCGCACAATTTTTTTTTAGTGCAAGAGTAATTATCCAATGGTTTTACTCTGAAAGAGAAGCGAAAGTAATTACACCAACAATTTATTGGATATTAAGCTTAAGTGCTTCACTGCTTTTCTTTATGTATGGTTATTTCAGAGATGATTTTGCTATCATGCTAGGTCAATTCATAGGTTATTATATCTATATCAGAAATTTGCAACTACAAAAAAAGTGGACAGATTTTAATATAGCTATTAGACAAATTCTAATATTATTACCTATTATAATCTGCATAGAAAGGGCATGGAATTCTAATTTTTTTGATTTAGATTCACTTTTTTATAATCCTGATATACCGCAATGGTTACTATATCTTGGAATAATTTCACAAATTACATTTACTTTTAGATACATATATCAGTGGATGTCTTCAGAAGTTTCAAAAGTATCCCATTTGCCACTAGGATTTTGGATTATAAGTGTTTTAGGGGCTATTTTAATAATTACATATTCTATTTTTAGATTAGATCCTGTTTTATTTTTTAGTCATATTGCAGGAATTTTTATGTATTCGAGAAATATTTATTTTATACATATTAACAGAAAGAAGTAGTGAATTTTTTTAAAGAAATATTATTACCTTAATAAAATGAGATATATAGAAATTACTCTTTGTTTACTAACACTTATTGCATTTGGATGTAATAAACAAAAAGAACCCGTTAAATCACCATTTTCAAATATAGATACCTTATCAACAAACGATTGGTGGAATCGTTCTGAAAACCCAATAGTTGATTTAAAAGTTGACAGAGATGAGGTTGTAGCTTTTGGTATTTATACAGTATCTAATAAGACTCTTAAAATTACTGCACAACTTTTTCCGCTTTATCCAGATGAAAGTAGAGAGGTCAGATTAGAAATTTATCAGCATGAAAGCTGGAAAGAAATACAAAGAAAAAAAATTAATGAAATAGGATGGGCTACAACGTTTAGGATAGAAAATTGGGATGATTCAAAAGATATAAAATATAGATTAAGACATAGTGATGATGCCATCTTTGAGGGAATGGTTAGAAAAGATCCTAAAAATAAAAATGAAATTGTTATGGCTGCATTCTCATGTAATAGCAATAAAGACAGAGGAGATAGAGAAAATTATGTCATAAATATAAATCATATTGACCCTGATATTTTATTTTTTGCTGGAGATCAGTCTTATGACCACCAAGAACATACTGCTGCATGGTTGAAATTCGGTATGCAATTTAGAGAGACTTTTAGGGAGAGGCCATGTATAACTATACCTGACGATCATGATATTGGTCAAGGTAATTTGTGGGGAGAAAGTGGAAAAATTGCTTCATCATCTGCAGGAAATGATGGAGGTTACTACTATCACCATGAATACGTAAAGATGGTAGAAAGAGCACAAACCAATCACCTTCCAGATCCTTATGACAAAACTTCTATCGAGCAAGGAATAGGTGTATATTATACAAACCTTCTACTTGGAGGAATAGATTTTGCAATCATTGAAGATAGAAAGTTTAAGTCTGGACCTAAAGGAAAAATACCTCAACAAGGACCAAGACCAGATCACATAAGAAATCCTGATTATGATCCAAAATCAATTGATATGGACGGGTTAACGTTACTTGGTGATAGGCAACTCAAGTTTCTTAGTAAATGGGGTAAAAACAATTCAGCAATGAAAGCAGTTTTGTCTCAGACTGGTTTCTGTGGAGGAGCTCACCTCCACGGAAGTGAAGAGAATAGACTTCATGCTGACCTAGATTCAAATGGATGGCCGCAAAGTGGTAGAAATAAAGCATTAAAGCTTATTAAGGATGCAAATGCTATTCATATCGGTGGTGATCAACATATTGCCACTGTAATCCACCATGGAATTGATGATTATGAAGATGGTCCATGGGCTTTTCTTGTACCAGCCATTGTAAATAACTATTACAGTAGATGGTGGTGGCCAGAAAATGAAGAAATTGGTGATAATCCTAATGATATTTTGCCATGGACAGGAAGGTATAAAGATGGCTTTGATAATAAAATTACGATGCATGCATATGCTAATCCTGATACCAATTCTAATGGAGCTGGATATGGAATAATAAAGTTTAATAAGGAAAGAAAAGATGTAACTTTCGAATGTTGGCCAAGATATGAGGACGTCAGATTAAATAATCCAAAACAATTTAAGGGATGGCCTATTACTGTTTCTTTGAACTAGAGTTATACCATCTGTCTGGATGAAGTTTATTGTATTGTTTTCCACTACCTAAATCTAGAAAAACAGGGTCAATCATTTCCTTATCCCACTCTTTGAATTTGAACTTATAATCATCATAAATTTCTTGTGAAATATCAATTATATTATTTTCCTCACTAATATCATTCTTTAAATCAAAAATAAACTCTTCATCACCCATTCTAAGGTATTTATACCTTTCTCCTCTTATCACATCAATGTCTTTATCCCTGTTTTGCCAGTAAAGAAATTTATGTGGCAAACCATCTTTCTTCCCTAAGATGTAAGGCATTAGGTTAA
The DNA here is from genome assembly GCA_913031385.1 of uncultured Flavobacteriales bacterium. GTDB lineage: Bacteria > Bacteroidota > Bacteroidia > Flavobacteriales > Flavobacteriaceae. The sequence continues at coordinate 9,505 of CAJWCT010000014.1, forward strand.
CACCGTCTATCTCTCCATCAATATATTTTTCAGCATTAGCAACAGATGCCGCAGTTGCAAAAATATCTAGTGCAATAATTGGTTTATCATAAGTTAATCCGGCAGGAATTACATTTGGCCACTGCATAACAAATGGCACACGTATTCCTCCCTCAAAAAATTCACCTTTCCCACCTCTTAAAATTCCGTTATCTGAGTGATTATACCATTCCACACCACCATTATCTGAAAAGAAAACAACTATTGTATTATCAGATATATTTTTTTCTACCAGCTTATCTAGAATTAGGCCAACACCATCATCTAGTGATGTAACCATTGCTGCATATGTTCTTCTCTTCTCTCCATCAATATGCATATTTCTGTCTAGATCCTTTTTGGTAGCTTGTAAGGGTGTATGAGGTGCATTATAAGAAAGGTATAAAAAGAATGGATTTTTAGAATTTTCATCAATAAATTTTACTGCATTATCTGATAATTCTTCAGTAAGATATTTAGATATATCAACCCTCTTGCCATTATCAAAAATTTTAGTTAAATAACCATCCCACTGAGATCTAGCTTCAGTTAAGTCATTTAGTGTTAAGTCTTCAGGGAAATATTTATGACCACCAATAATAAAACCATAAAACTCATCAAAACCCCTTCTTTGAGGGACTAAAGATTCATGGGCCCCTAGATGCCATTTTCCAATAGCTTTTGTCCTATAATTAGCTTCCTTAAGAACATCAGGAAGTGTCTGTTCAGACAGAGGAAGTCCCATAGTTGAATCTTTAGGGGTTAATAAAATATTTCTACTATAACCAAATCTATTTTGATACCTTCCAGTTATCAACCCAGCTCTACTTGGTGAACATACCGCATAGGAAACATATCCATCTGAAAATATCACTCCATTATTAGCAATTCTATCAATATTAGGAGTTCTAATTTCTTTACTTCCATGAAAACCAACATCAGCATAACCTTGGTCGTCACTTATTATAACAATAATATTTGGTGATTTTTCTTCTTGGTTAGAACAAGAAATAAATAAGATAGAAATAAAAATAATTGAAATAATTTTTTTCATAATCAGTAAGGGTAATATATTGTTTTTTTACGGAGATTAAAATTTATTTTATATATATTAACAAAAAGAAGCAGTGAGTTTTTTAAAGAAATATTATTTCTTAATAATTATTTTAATTCTATTAATATATTCAATTTCTACATTTAATTTAATAGAGGTTGGAATTATGGAAGCAAGAAATTTTCAAACTGCACAAGAGATGGTTGAAGATAATAACTGGCTTCTTCCAACTTTAAATGGAGAGCCTAGATATCAGAAACCCCCATTACCTACTTGGCTAACTGCACTTTCTGTTTTATTGTTCAATTCCAAATCAATTATATTCTATAGAATACCTGCAATTTTATTACTATTTATTATTGGCATTACTAGCTATTTTTTTAGTCTTAAAATTAAATTCAACAAAAATGAAAGCCTTATCAATGGATTGATAACTGTAAGTTCTATTTATATAATTGCTATCATATTTGAAGCTCCCTGGGATATTTTTGCTCATGGATTTATGTTCCTAGCCATCTACTTTCTTTTCAGCTCATTAGAAAATAAATTTAATCTAAAACAAAATATACTTATAGGTTTATTAATTGGATTATCTATTATGTCCAAAGGCCCCATTTCAATTTATGTATTATTAATCCCTTTTTTATTATCATATCTGCTAGTTTATAAGAAAATTAATGTTAGCATTAGTGATCTTATTCAAATTCTATTTGTTTCAATTATTTCTGGTAGTTTATGGTATGTATATGTATATATCCAGGATTACCAGACATTACTAGATACTACCTCTCAGGAGACTAAAAATTGGTTCAATTATAACTTAAAACCATTCTACTACTATTGGGATTTTTTTATTAATAGTGGAATTTGGTTAATCCCTGCGATAACTAGTTTAATATTACCATTTATAAATAGTAAAATCTCAATAAATAAAAATCACCTACTAACATGTTATTGGGTTATAATTTCTGTTATTTTATTATCATTAATACCAGAAAAAAAGACTAGATATATAATGCCTGTACTTATACCGTTGGCACTAAATACTGGGTTCTACATTAACTATATTATTAAGTATTCAAAACAGAAATCAATCTCATCACTTTGGCCTATATACCTAAATTTTATTTTAATATCCATTGCAGGCATAATTATACCAGCTATTTATATATATAATTATGGATTTAGTTTTTTCTCAACAATCACAATTATAATAGCATTAAGTTTTATTTATAATTTTTATAAAAGAGAGTTTGATAAGGTCGTTTATTTAAAAATTATTCTCTTTTTTACTATGATTAATTTTATTCTACCACAGATGTATTCAAATACTAATACCAATTATACCTCTACAGATTTATTTCATCAAGATATCAAAGAATTAAAATTATATTCTGATTACAAGATTACTGCTGATCTAATATGGAATCTAAATAAAAAAGTTAGAAAATTAGAATTATCTAAAATTAATGATTCAATTTTTGTGCTAATTTCCAATAAAAATTTTGATGCTAAAAACATTAATATCATTGAAAACAAATTACTAATAAAGAAGAAAATTAAACTGAATTTTAATACAACTACAGAAGAAAATAATAGATATAGAGATCGGCTTGCAACAAATCTTTATATTTTGTTAAAAAAATAATTATCAATCCTTGAGTAAATAGCATAAAAAATACTTGAGGAAAAAATACCAAAAAGCAGACCAAATAATATATCTATTGGATAATGTAACCCAAGGTATATTCTACTATAGGAAAATATAAAAACCCAAATAAATAAAATAATTGAGAATAAACTATTAAACCTTTCTTTAATTACTCTAATAAGAAATAATGAAACAGCAATTGAATTAGAAGCATGAGCTGAGAAGAAGCCATATTTACCACAATATATATCAATCTGTCGTAAGTTTAAATACTCTTCTCTGCAAGGTCTTAATCGCTGAAAGCTATCCTTAAAGAAATTAGTAAATTGATCAGTAAATAAGATTAATAAAGCAATAAAAAATAAGATAAATAGCATTTGTTTCACCCCAAATCTCTGATAAATTTTAAAAACAATAAAAATAAATAAAGGAATGTAAGTGAGTTTGTTAGTTAATACTATCCATAACGGATCCCAAAATTCTGATCCTAATGAATTTAAGTAAACTAGTAATTGAATATCAATTTCTTCCAAAGTCATAATTTATGAATCTTATTAATCATCTTATTTGTCAAATATAAAAATCTCAAGTACAAAAATACAGCAGAAAATGTTAGACCTGAAAGTAATCCTATCCAAATACCTGTTTCTGCCATTGATGACTCATCTCCCAATATAAAACTTATAGGAAATCCTACTACCCAATAAGCAATAAATACTATTATTGTTGGAATTTTTACATCTTGCATGCCTCTTAAGGTTCCTAGTATAATTACTTGTGCACTATCAAAAAGCTGAAAAATAGCAACAATTATAAATAATTTTGATGCAATTTTTACTAATGCTATATTCTCAATATAATTTTCCTGATTACTAATATCAATGTAAATATAAGGGAGATAATCTCTTAAAAAATAAATTCCTAATGCAAAAAATAATGCAAAACAAATTCCTAATAATAATATTGATAATGAGATTCTCTTTAGTTCTATATAATTATTTAAGCCCTTCTGATTACCTGCTCTAATAGCAGCACTTATACTCAATCCACTGGCAACCATAAAAGTCATTGAAGAAATATTTAATACTATCTGGTTTGCTGACTGAGGTATCTCACCGAGCAATCCACTTAACCAAATTGCAGTTGTAAATACAGCTACTTCAAAGAACATCTGTAATGAAGTTGGAAGGCCTAAATTTAAAATTTTCTTAATCATAAGTTTGTTATATAAAAATGATTTTAAATCTGACATATACTCATAAATAATTCTTTTATTCATTAGCATATAGAATAAAAACACAAACATTATTATCCTTGATACTAATGTTCCAATAGCTGCGCCAATAATTCCAAGTTTAGGGAACCCTAGCATTCCAAAAATTAAAATATAATTTATAACAACATTAATTATATTAGCTAAAACAGTTGCATACATTGGAAATATAGTTTTTGAGAGACCGTCTGTAAATTGTTTTAGGGCCTGAAAAAGTAATAACGGTATCAGTGATATTGCAACAATATCCAAGTATGGCAAAGCTAGCTCAACAACCTCCTCAGGTTGATCTAGATGGGTTAATGTTCCTTTTAGTAATAGAACTAATATATATAAAACCAATCCCAACATAAGACATAAAAGAAATCCATTTATAAAAGATGTTTTGAGTTTGCTATGATTTCTTTCAGAATGTGCTTCAGCAACTATTGGTGTAATTGCAGCTGAAAAACCAATACCTATTGACATAGCTATAAAAATATAGCTATTACCTAGTGATACTGCTGCTAAATTTATTGGATCTAGTTTACCAACCATTATGTTGTCTATCATTCCCACTAATGTGTGACCCAATAAACCTAATATAACAGGTATAGATAATTTTAAATTATAAGAAAACTCTTTTGTATAAGTAGACAGATTCAACCCTCTAGTTTAATTTTTTTTATAAAAGTCCATTAAATAATCAATGTCAACATTTCCTTTTTCAATATTATTTAATTTACTTTTTAATAGCCTCTTTTTAAAACTAGTTAATTTATCAGTAAATAATATTCCTTGAATATGGTCATATTCATGCTGTATTACCCTAGCAACAACACCTGAAAAGTCATCTTTTCTATAATTAAAATTTTCATCATAATATTCAATTTTAATAAAAGACTTTCTTTTTACTTCTTCCCTAATATGTGGAATACTTAGACATCCCTCTTCAAATGACCAAAACTCTCCAGTTTCATCTAAAATAGTTGGATTGATAAATGTTTGTTTAACACTGCTTACTTCATAGTCTTTTATTTTATTATCATCCATATCTAAAAATGGAGAAGTATCTATTATAAATATTTTAATTGATTTTCCAATTTGTGGAGCAGCTAGACCAACACCACTAGCATTATACATTGTATCATACATATTTTTGATTAGTTCTTTAAGGCCTGGATAAGAATCAGTAATTTCCTTAGATTTTCTTTTTAAAATAGAATTTCCATATCCAATTACAGGTAAAATCATTTGTTATTATTTAAAATACAATATATCAATTATTCATTAATTACTCCTCTTTAGATTTTAAATATCCTTGAAGAATTATAGTTGCACTAATCTTGTCAACAATATTCTTATTCCTTCTATTTTTTTTAGTTAAACCTGCATCAATCATTGTTTGAAAAGCAATTTTTGATGAAAAACGCTCATCATAACGATCTATAGGGGTGTCAGGAAATCTTAATGATAATTTTTTGATAAATTCTCTAATCAACTTTTCAACTTCAGAATATTCATCATTCATTCTTTTAGGCTGACCAACAACAAACTGTGTAATATTATTTTTAATATTATAATTCTCTATATAATCTATTAAATTATTAGTTGTAATAGTTGCTAAACCAAATGCAAAAACCTGAGATTCATCACTAACTGCAATTCCAGATTTTACTTCTCCATAATCAATTGCTAATATTATTGACATGGCACAAAGATAATACTTAACTTATAGTAAATAAATATGCTACTTAACTAAAATTTTTTTTAATTTTTTTCTAAAAGATCTTCTGCTAAGAAATTGATTACTATACTTAACCATTAAATTAAAAACTTCATCAAAATCTCTATTAGACAATCTAGCATACTCTTTACTAATAATCTTTAATACTTCTTTGTCATTAGTAAGTCGTCTAAAATTCATAATTCTCTTAGTAAAATTCATTTTTTCAAATTTCATTCTATTTAAATCAATTAAATAAAAGATTGGTCTTGAGTTATGAAACTTTACTAGAGTATTTCCAGGAGAATGGTCTAAAAAATTAATTCCATTTTCATGAAGTTTAAAAGTAAACAATACAAAATCATTTAAAATTTTTACTCTATTAGGGAAATTTACATTATTAATTACTTCACTTATTGGGTAATCAAATTTAAGTTGTTTTGACACATAGAAACTACTATTTAAGAGGCCCTTACTTTTATATTCACAATAACAAATTGGGGTTGGAGTTTTAATTCCTTTTTTTAATAATCTCCTGCCATAATCAAACGATCTATGCGCTTTAGTTAATCTAAAAAAAGAGTAAATAAATGCATTAAACATAGGAGGCACGCCAAAAGATTTGATATTTACCTCAAAATCTCCTAATTTAAATTTTTTGATAATATTTCTATGATCTTTAATACTATGACCATCTGATGAGCTGAAATTTTCAATTAGGCTTAAAATATCAGCTTTATAATCTATATACTCAGAATTAAACTCAATAGACCTATTCAAGTGGTTATTTTTTATATTTGATATAAATATATTTATAATAGATGGAAAAAATTATAAATGAAGTTGAAAATGCACTTAGTATCCTAAAAAGTGGTGGAATAATTTTATACCCTACCGATACTATTTGGGGTATAGGTTGTGATGCAACAAATGACGATGCTATTCTTAGAATTAATAGATTAAAAGACAGAGATACTTCAGAGCCTATGTTAAGTCTAATTAATAATTCTAAAATGTTAGACAAGTATTTACATGTAAAACCTGCGTTTATAAACAATGTGTTAAAAGAAATTAGTAACCCAACAACAATAATTTATAGTAATCCAAAGAATATATCTAAACTGCTTATCTCAAAAGAAAATACAGTTGCTTTTAGAATTGTAAAGGACAACTTCTGCAGCAGACTAATTAGCAGAATACAGAAGCCTATTGTTTCTACTTCAGCGAATATGCACGATAAAAAATATCCAATTAATTTTAAAGAAATAGATGAACGTATTTTAAAAGGTGTAGACTATATCGTAAATTTACCTAACAAATCAATCAGCAATCTTCCTTCTACAATTATTAAGGTTAATAAAAAAGGGGAAATTACTAAACTACGTTAAAAAAAATATTATTATAAATGAAATTTGAAGAGGCTATTAATAATAAACTTTTTAAAACAATTTCTAATTGTGCAGATGAAATAGGTTTAGACTGCTATGTTATTGGAGGTTTTGTTAGAGATTATTTTCTAAAAAGAGAGTCTAAAGATATTGATATTGTAGTTGTTGGAAGTGGAATAGAGATGGCTAAATTAGTATCTAAAGAGCTTAAAAACACTTCTAACGTAAAAATTTTTAAAACCTATGGAACTGCAATGCTTAAATATTCAAATTATGAAATTGAATTTGTTGGTGCCAGAAAGGAATCCTATAGTCATAATAGTAGAAACCCTCAGGTATCTGAAGGCACATTAGAGGATGATATTAAAAGAAGAGATTTTACAATAAATAGTCTTGCCATAAGTTTGAATAAAAAAAATTATGGAAAACTAATAGATTTACACAATGGATTAGAAGATATTAAATCAAAAGTGATTATAACTCCTCTTAATCCGCAGATTACATTTAATGATGACCCTCTGAGAATGCTAAGAGCAATAAGATTTGCTAGTAATTTAGATTTTAATATAAATAAAGATTTGTTAGATGTAATATCTAATTTAAACTCTAGAATAAATATTATTACAAAAGAGAGAATAGTTGAAGAAATAAATAGAATTTTATTAAGTCCAAAACCTTCATACGGATTTTCTCTATTAGAAAAAACAGGTCTTCTAAAAATTATTTTACCTGAAATATCTGCTCTAAAGGGTATAGATGAAATAGAAGGACAAACTCATAAAGATAATTTTTATCACACATTGGAAGTTGTAGATAATATAAGTAAAGAAACAGACAATCTATGGTTAAGATGGGCTGCACTTTTACATGATATTGGAAAAGTACCAACTAAAAAATTTAAACCTAAAATTGGTTGGACTTTTCATGGGCATGAATTTGAAGGAAGTAAGATGGTATATAGAATCTTTAAGGGATTAAAAATGCCGTTGAATGACAAAATGAAATATGTTCAAAAAATTGTTTTAATGAGCTCAAGACCTATTGTTCTTGCACAAGAAAATGTAACTGATTCCGCTATTAGACGATTAATATTTGATGCTGGAGAAAGTGTTGATGATCTTATAACACTATGTGAGGCAGATATAACAACCAAAAATAAAGAAAGATTTAAGAAATATCGTCAAAACTTCAAAATTGTACGTAATAAAATTATTGAAGTTGAAGAAAGAGATAATATCAGAAATTTCCAGCCACCTATTAATGGTAAGGAAATTATGGAAACATTTGATCTCAAACCTTGCAAATCAATAGGTGAAATTAAAGAGGCTATTAAGGAAGCTATTCTAGAAGGTGATATTAAAAATGATTATAATGCAGCATACAAGCTTATGCTGGAAGAGGGGAAAAAGTTAGGTCTCATAGCAAATGAAAAGAGATAATAAAAAGGTAATTTACTGGCTTTTTACAGGATGTGCTTTAATTTTTATTATGGTAGTTGTTGGGGGGATGACTAGATTAACTCATTCAGGGCTATCAATCCCAGACTACAAACTAATTTCAGGAGCAATTCCTCCAATTAATGATCAACAATGGCAAGAAGCATTTGAACTCTATAAACAATATCCAGAATATCAAAAACTAAATAGCAATATAAGTTTAAAAGAATTTAAAGGTATTTTTTTCTGGGAATGGCTACATAGAGTTATTGGAAGAGCTATAGGACTAGTCTTTATTATTCCTTTTCTATATTTTTTAATAACTAGACAATTAAATAAATCCACAATAAAGAAAACTATAATACTACTAATTTTGGGTGGATTTCAAGGATTTTTAGGATGGTATATGGTAAAAAGTGGTTTAGTTGATAGACCTGATGTAAGTCATTATAGGCTAGCTGCACATTTAACAACCGCATTTGTAACTTTTGCCTTTACATTATGGGTCGCCCTAGACTTAATTTTTCCTATAAAACAGACTATAAATAAAACATATAGAAACCTAATAAGAATTGGTTTAGCAATACTATTCATTCAAATAATATATGGAGCATTTGTAGCTGGTCTAGATGCTGGGTTTATTCACAATCATTGGCCTATGATGAGTGAAGGAAAACTCATGCATGAAACCGTTTTAACTGAAAAAACTCCCGTGTATAAAAACTTTATTGAAGGTAGAAGTGGAGTACAATTTGTTCATCGTATTCTAGCATTCATTGTAGTTATCTCAGTAGTAATAATTTACATAAAAGGTAAAAAAATAGCAGTTTCTAACCACCAATTAAATGGACTAAATTCCCTTCTTATATTAGTTGGTATTCAATCACTTCTAGGAGTGCTAACTATCTTACTACAAGTTCCTTTATGGCTTGGAATTGCACATCAGATAGGTGCATTCTTGCTGCTTAGCTCGATGATATTTACGCTACATCGCTTCAGCAAGTAACAAAATTTAATACATTTGTAAACTATAAAACAACAGATGATTTACAGATTTAGAGTTATACTAGATAATGATACGGAAGATGATATTTTTAGAGATATTGAAATAAATAAAGAAGATTCCTTGGCGGAATTTCATAAATCTATTATTACTTCATTTGGTTTTAGTAATAATGAAATAGCATCATTTTATCTTTCTGATAATCAATGGAACCAAGGAGAAGAAATTTTACTTTTTAGTTTTGAAGATCAAGACAACAAAGTTATGAGTGATATATTAATTAGTGATGTAATTAATAATCAAAACAACAAACTCATTTATGTCTATGATTTTTTAAATATGTGGACATTTCTTATTGAACTAGTTGAAGTTGCAGAGGGAATTAAAGGAATTGATTATCCCAATATAATTTTCAGTAAAGGAGAAATCCCTGAAAAAGCTCCCGAAAAGAAATTTGAGTCAGAAAAAAAGAAATAATAGTATGGTGAAGATCCAGAAAGCTATAAGGAAGATGATCATGGCTTCTATTAATAATTTTAAATATGAGATTCAAACTAAAATCTGATTTTTCTCCAACAGGTGATCAACCAGAAGCTATTGATCAACTTGTTAAAGGAATTGAATCTAATGAGAAATTTCAAACACTGTTAGGTGTTACAGGATCAGGAAAAACATATACTGTAGCAAATGTTATTGAAAGAACTCAAAAACCAACATTAGTATTAGCTCATAATAAAACATTAGCTGCACAATTATACGCTGAATTTAAGTATTTTTTTCCCGATAATTTAGTTGAATACTTTGTATCCTATTATGATTATTATCAACCCGAAGCATACATTCCTTCTTCGGGAATTTATATTGAAAAAGATCTGTCAATTAATGATGAAATAGAAAAATTAAGACTTAGCACTACATCATCTTTATTATCTGGAAGAAAGGATGTTATTGTAGTAGCTTCTGTTTCATGTATCTACGGAATGGGTAATCCAGAACAATTTAAAGAAAATATTATAACAGTTGATATTAATACAAATATTACTAGAACTAAACTCCTAAATAAATTAGTTCAAAGTTTATATTCAAGAGACAATGATGATTTCAAACAGGGTAATTTTCGAATTAAAGGAGATACTATTGATATTTTTCCTGCATATGCAGACTTTGGTTATAAAATTCATTTTTTTGGTGATGAAATTGAGGAAATTGAATCCTTTAATCCAAATACCAATAAAATATTAGATTCTCATAAATCTATAGAAATTTATCCGGCAAATATTTTTGTAACATCACCAAATGTTATGAATGATGCCATCAAGCTAATTAGAGAAGATTTAATTAAACAATACAACTACTTTAATGATTGTAGTAAAAATTTAGAAGCAAAGAGAATTAGGGAGAGGACAGAGTTTGATTTAGAGATGATACAAGAATTAGGCTATTGTTCAGGAATTGAGAACTATTCTAGATATTTTGACAGAAGAAAACCTGGTAAAAGACCATTTTGTTTAATTGATTATTTTCAAAATGATTTCTTAACAATAATTGATGAAAGTCATGTTACTATTCCTCAGGTTAGAGCAATGTATGGTGGAGATAGAAGTAGGAAAGAAAACTTAGTTGATTATGGATTTAGACTACCCGCAGCATTAGATAATAGACCTTTAAAGTTTGAAGAATTTGAAAATTTACAAAAAAATATAATTTTTTCAAGTGCTACTCCAGCAGATTATGAATTATCAAAATGTGAAGGAATTTATACTGAACAAATAATAAGGCCTACTGGTCTTTTAGATCCTATAATAACAGTAAAACCAACCAAAAATCAAATAGATGATTTAATTAATGAAATTCAGATCAGAACAAATAAGAAAGAAAAGATACTAGTCACTACTTTAACTAAAAAGATGTCTGAAGAATTAACTAATTTTTTTAGCAAATTAAATATTAAATGTAAATACATTCATTCTGATGTTGATACGCTTGAACGTGTAGAAATAATGGAAGGATTACGTGAAGATAAATTTGATGTACTTATTGGAGTGAATTTATTAAGGGAAGGATTAGATCTTCCCGAAGTTTCACTTGTAGCTATTCTAGATGCTGACAAGGAAGGTTTCTTACGTTCAAGCAGATCTCTAACTCAAACCATTGGTAGAGCAGCAAGACATATTAATGGATCAGCAATATTATATGCTGAAAATATTACTAGAAGTATGGAAAAAACGATTAATGAAACTGATTACAGAAGAAAAAAACAAAAAGATTATAACAAAAAAAACAAACTTATACCTAAGGCCATTACTAAAAAAACAAAAAATCCTCTGAGTAAGAAAATATTAATTAATAATGAAAATTTCTTAAAAATAGATTCTGAAAAATTTAATTCAAATTCAAAAAATTCCGATATAGAAAAAGAAATAAGAAAAACCAGAAAGAAAATGGAAATAGCAGCTAAAGAATTGGATTTTATTGTTGCAGCTAAGTTTAGAGATAAAATAAAGAAACTAAAAAAAATACTACACTCTAAAACTTAATTTGAGCTTAAAACTTCTTGTACTTTATCAGCTGCTCCCTTAAACTCTGTAGCGCTGAAGAAATTTAAACCTGATGAATCAATTATTTGTTTTGCAATTTCAGAATTTGTTCCTTGAAGCCTTACGATGATGGGAATATTGATGTCATCCTTCATATTTTTGTAAGCATCAACAATTCCATTAGCTACCCTATCACATCTAACAATACCTCCAAATATGTTTACAAGAATTGCTTTTACATTTGGATCCTTTAAAATAATTCTGAAAGCTGTTTCAACTCTTTCACTATCAGCTGTGCCACCAACATCTAAAAAGTTTGCTGGATCTCCACCAGCTTGCTTAATTAAATCCATTGTTGCCATTGCTAATCCAGCTCCATTAACCATACAGCCTACATTTCCGTCCAAATCAACATAATTTAAACCAGCTTTTTTTGCCTCTACTTCAATTGGGTTTTCTTCTCTTATATCTCTTAATTTTAAATAATCTTCATGTCTAAATAATGAATTGTCATCAATTGTTACTTTAGCATCTACAGCTAAAATTTTATCATCACTTGTTTTTATAACTGGATTAATCTCAAATAAAGATGAATCAGATTTATTATATGCATTGTAAAGCGACATTACAAATTCAACCATTTGATTATGAGCATTTCCATTTAATCCTAAGTTATCGGCTATTTTACAAGCCTCTTCATTACTCAAACCAGACTCTGGATCTATATCAACTGTATGTATTAAGTGTGGAGTATTCTCAGCTACAGATTCAATATCAACTCCACCCTCAGTAGAGTACATAATCATGTTTTTACTAGTTTTTCTATTCAATAGAACAGACATATAGAATTCTTGAATTTCAGAATCTCCAGGATAATAAACATCTTCTGCTATTAAAACTTGATGCACTTTTTTTCCACTGGCTGATGTTTGAGGAGTAACTAAGTTCATGCCTATAATTTGATTTGAAATTTCTTTAACTTCATCAATACTTTTAGCAACCTTAACACCACCGCCTTTACCCCTACCACCTGCATGTACTTGAGCTTTGATTACAAACCAACTAGTGCCTGTATCTTTAGATAATTTTTTAGCTGCCATTACGGCCTCCTCAGGATCAGATGCTACTATACCTCTTTGTATAGTAACTCCAAAACTATTTAAGATCTCTTTCCCCTGATATTCGTGTAAATTCATAAAAAATAAATATTCTAAATATTAGAAAAGCAAATGTAATAAACTTGGTGGTTTATATGATAAATGAACATATATAATTTATATTAAATTTCAAACAATTGTCTATAATAATTTATCTTCGCACCTAGTATATTCTAATAAAATGAAAAAGCTTTTTTATCAAATACTTTGTCTATCATTACTTTTTTCTTGCAAAAGCCAACTTTCTCCAATTGAATTAGCGCTTAATTCTAATAATGAAAAGATTCTAAAGGTAAAAAAGAATATATCTAGTCACGATCTTCAAATAAAGCTCTCAGTAATTAATAATAATAAAGGAAAGAAGAAATTTAATGATTACAACTATCAAATAGTTGAAAAAAATTATTTCTATCCTGCAAGTACCGTAAAACTTCCTATAGCAATTTTTGCAATGGAAAAACTTAATGAAAGCCCTGAAATAAATCTAGATACTCCATTTAAAGTAGAAAATGATTCAATTATCACTACTATTAGAAAGGAAATTATATCTGTGTTCTCAATAAGTAGTAATGAATCTAATAATCGACTTTTTGAATTTCTAGGACAAGATTATATAAATGAAAAGTTAAAACAAAAAGGAATGAGAAAATCTAAAATTTTTCATCGTTTATCTATAGAAAACTCGTCAGACACAAAAACAAAAAAACTAATATTTTACCCCAATGATTCACTAGTAGTAGAATTTCCTAGTAGGAATAATAAAAATTTAGAAAAACTAAATCTTAATAAACTTTATAAAGGAATTGGGCACATAAATAATAAAGGTATTTTAATTTCTAAACCAATGGATTTCTCAAGAAGAAATTATTTACCAATAAATGAACTTAATCATCTTATTAAACTTGTTTTCTTTCCTGAAAAATTCAAAAATAAAAACAAACTAAAACTTGAAGAAAATCAAATTGAATTTTTAAAAAAATCTATGTCTATATTACCAAAAGATGCAGGTTATGATGGAGAAAAATATTTTGATAGCTATGTAAAATTTTTTGTTTATGGTGACAAAAAGGAAATAAATTCTGATAAAATAAAAATATTTAATAAAGTAGGAAGTGCTTATGGATATCTAACCGAAGGTGCTTATATTAAAACTGATAATATATCAATTATTCTCTCAGCAACAATAAAGGTAAATAATAATCGTATTTATAATGATGATGTTTATGAGTATGATTCTATTGGAATACCTTTTTTTGCAGAACTTGGTAGAGAAATAATCAGAATAATGCAGTCAAAGTAATATATTTGGAACGATTATTGAATCAGCTTAATAATTTAATGAGGTTTATAGTTAACATATTATTTTTTTTAATTTTTAGTATAAATTTTATTTATTCTCAAGGCAATCAACCTCCTGTAATTTCATCTGAAGGAAACGAAACTTACTGCCCATTAACTCAGCAAAATATTACTACATCTTTTAATATAGTAGATCCTGATGATACTACACTAGATGCGCTCTATATACAAATTTCTACAGGATATATTTCAGGTGAAGATCAGTTAATTTTAACAGGAACACATCCAAATATTTCTACTTCTTTTAGTACTCTTGAAGGTAAATTAGAAATTACAGGTCCTGCAGGAAATCCTGCTAATATTTCTGATATTATAGTGGCAGTGACCGATGTAGTATTTTTTAGTAGTAATCCCACTCCATCCTCTAAAACATTTTCTTTTACTATTGGAGATGCAAACTACCTTCCTTCAACAGACCATTATTACGTATATTTTGAAAGTCTAAATATTACATGGACAGATGCTAGAGATCAAGCAGAAACCATGACATACTATGGACTTCAAGGTTATCTTGCTACAATATTATCCGAAGATGAAAATCAAATTTCAGCAGAACAAATAACAGGTGTAGGCTGGATTGGTGCAAGTGATGAAGGAGTTGAGGGAGTTTGGAATTGGGTAACTGGTCCTGAAGCAGGAACAAATTTTTGGAATGGAGATATGACAGGATCCCCCGCAACAGGAATGTATGCTAACTGGAACAATAATGAACCTAATGATTGTTGTAACGATACTGTTGGAGGTGAAGAGAATTATGCTCATATTACTGATAATTCTGTAGGAATTGTAGGATCTTGGAATGATCTTCCAAATGTTACAAATACTTCTGGAGCATATCAAGCAAAAGGATTTATAGTAGAATATGGTGGTACGCCTGGGGATCCAGAACTTAATTTATCTTCTAGTACAAGTCTTATTGCTCCTAACATTACAATAGAGGAATTTGTTGGTTGTAATAATGAATTTACTGGTCTAACAGCAACTTCTATTAATAATGATGTTTATTGGTATGATAATGAAACTGGTGGTAACCTAATTTATACAGGTAACGTTTACAATCCTGATATAAGCACAACAACTACTTATTGGGTAACTCCTTTTAGTGAAGGTGAATGCGATAGCTTTAGTAGAATTCCTATTACAGCAACAATAACTCCTGGACCTACACCTATAACTCCTAATGTTACTGTTGATCAATGTACATATACTATTGAAGAATTAGTTACAGATGTTCTAATAAGCAATTCATGTGCTAGTGTTTCTAACATTACCTATTCTACTGGAACTAATTTTAATGATGTTAATGGAATAGGATATTTTAGTGAACCTAGTGGTGGATTTACATTCTCTGAAGGTATAATTTTATCCTCAGGTGATGCTACTTTTGGAACAGGACCTAACAATGAAGTTGGTGGATATGGCTCAGGAGAAGTAGGATGGCCAGGTGATGATGAACTAACTTCTCTTTTAACAAATCCTTCTGATGGAACTAATAATGCATCTATTATTGAATTTGATTTTGTGCCTATATCTAACCAATTAAGTTTTAGATTTATAATGGCTTCTGAAGAATATGATCAAGGTTCATGGGAATGTACTTACTCTGATGTTTTTGGTTTCTTTTTAACAGATCAAAATGGGGTTACTACAAATCTAGCTGTTTTACCTGATACAGATATACCAATAGCAATAACAAATATTCATCCTGCAAATGGTGTTTGTGAAGCTGCAAATCCTCAATATTTCCATTCATACACACCCGCTGGACAGCCTGATATTGAATATGATGGAAGAACTAGAGCATTCACCGCTGAAGCAGATGTTAATATTGGAGAGACATATCATATAAAATTAGCAGTAGCTGATGCAATTGACACCATATTAGATTCTGCAGTTTTTTTAGAAGCAGGAAGTTTTGATCTAGGTATTAATCTAGGAGATGATATTCTTGTTCCAACTGGATTATCGCCATGTGATGGAGGAACTTATACGATTGATACTCAAATTGATAGCTCTGTTGAAGGAGCTATCTATATATGGTATAAAGATGGTATAGAAATAGCAGGTGAGATTGAATCTACATTAACTGTTGCAGAACCCGGTGAGTATAGTGTGGATGTAGAATTATCCCAAGAATGTATTAGTAATGATGATATTGTTATTGAATTCTATGTTCCACAAATTGTTGAGTCACTACCAGCTCTTGACTCTTGTGATAATCTAGAAAATGATGGTGATGCTATTTTTGACTTAACCCAGCAAACCCCAAATATTATAGCACAATTAACTCCCTCAGAATACACTATAGATTATTTTGAGACTCAAGAAAATGCTGAAAATAACACAAATCCTATCATTTTAACTGATGCATATGATAACATTGTTCCTTTTTCTCAAACTATATATGCTAGGATTGTTGAAAACTCCTACCCAGATTGCTATTCAATAACAAGTTTTCAATTAAATAGCAATAGTCCGCCCGAGGTTATAGTACCTACTGCACTTCAGGAGTGTGATGATGATTACAATGGGATTACTTCGTTTAATTTAACGGATAAAGACATAGAGATATTAAATGGTCAAACAGGCATCAGCGT
>CAJWCT010000015.1 GCA_913031385.1 uncultured Flavobacteriales bacterium
GGGCTCGAACCCAGGACCCTCTCCTTAAAAGGGAGATGCTCTACCAACTGAGCTATCAGGTCAAAATTAACTCCTATATAAGGCTGCAAATATAAAATCTTTAATTTATATTACAATGAAATTTAGATATTAATATCAAAGCCTAAATATGATTATAGTCGTTGTTGGATATACAGGATCCGGCAAAAGTAATATTGGTGAAATATTAATTAAACTAAACAAGTAAGGCCTGGATCTTTGAGCCTTTAAATTCAACTATTACTTGACTTTGTATTGAAGTTGAAAGTGATATTCCTTTGAAATCTGCTTTTACTGGAAATTTTTTATGATTTCTGTCAACTAAAACTGCAGTTTTAAATTGTAATAGTTCTGTTTCTAAGAAATGTTTTACTCCGTATATTAATGTTGATCCAGAATTTAAAACATCATCTACTAAAACAATTGACTTACTTGAATATTCATCTTTACTTATAGAAGTTTCAATAGGTTTTCTGGGATTCTTCTTATCAATTTTTACTTTACACAGAATGACTTCAATATTTGAAAGTTTATTAAGTATTTTTTTTAATTCCTTTGCAATCAAATATCCATTTGATTCAATTCCTGCGATAATAAGTACTGAATTTTGCAAATTAGTTTCCAATATTTGGTAAGAAATTCTCTTTAACTTGCTTCTGATTTGATTATCATTAATTATTACTTTTTTATCTTCCATTTATATTTAATTTAACTACTTAAAAGATTGTTAAAACTTAATAAAATACAATATAATAATTGTATTTTTGCATGTAAAATTAAAGCAATGAGATTTAAAGTACATTTCTTTTTCTTTTTATTTTTAGTTTTATTTTTCTCTTGTCCAGAGGACGATGGTGATGGACTAGTAGAAATTCCTGAGAATGACAGAACTGAACAACAAATTATTGACAGGGATTCTTTACTAGGATATTTCGAAACACATTATTACAATTCTGCTTATTTACAAAATAATCCTAGTTTCACTTTAGATGAAATTGTTATTTCTGAACTTCCTGAAGACGGGAATCTTCCAGATCCAAATCAGAACACCATGCTTATTGATGATATTATAACACTAACCACTACTTATTTTGATGTTGAATATGAATACTATATCATAAAAATTAATCAAGGTGAATCAGAAGTTTCTCCAAATTTTTCTGATAAGGTTCGTGTTAATTACGAAGGAATCCTTATGGATGGTTTAATATTTGATAGTTCTTCAACACCTGTAGATTTTGATTTAACAAATACAATTGCAGGCTGGGGAAGAGTACTACCAGAATTTAATAATGCCACAGACTTTGTAATTAACAATGATGGAACTGTAGATTATACTGATCCTGGGATAGGAGTGATGTTTTTGCCTTCTGGGATGGGATATTATTCTAGTGCAGCTGGAGCAGTTCCTGTCTATTCTAATCTAATTTTTAAGTTTAAATTGTTGGAATCGGAAGAAAATGATCATGATTTTGATAATGTTCCTTCTCATCTAGAGGATTTAGATGGAGATTTAGACCTCACAAATGATAATACCGATGATGATCCATATGCAGATTTTGTAGATAGTGATGATGATGATGATGGCACATTAACTATTGATGAAGATCTAGAACCAGATTCAGACTTAACTGATGATAGGGATGGAGATGGAGATCCTACAAATGATATTGGTGATGGCGATCCTACAAATGATGATACTGATGGAGATGGAACTCCGAACTACCTAGACACAGATAATACAGAATCAAGAGACGATTAGTTTTTTCTTTTTAACACTTTCTCTACGTTTACTACAATTGAGTTAGCATTAAGACCATATTTTTTCATTAGCTCAGCAGGTGTTCCTGATTCACCAAACGTATCATTTACAGCAACAAATTCTTGTGGAGAGGGATTATTAGAAGCTAATATACGAGCAACACTTTCACCAAGACCACCCAAAAAATTATGTTCTTCAGCTGTTACAACACATCCTGTTTTATTTACCGATTTTATGATAGCTTCTTGATCTAGGGGTTTTATAGTATGGATATTAATAACATCTGCACTTATTCCTTTATCATGTAAAATTTTAGCTGCTTCTAAAGCTTCCCATACTAAATGACCTGTAGCTACAATAGTTACATCTTCTCCTTCTTGAAGTTGTACTGCCTTACCAATTTCAAAATTTTGATTTCCTGGGGTGAATACAGGAACTTTTGGCCTACCAAACCTAAGATAAACAGGACCTTTATAATTAGCAATAGCAATAGTGGCTGCTTTAGTTTGATTATAATCACAAGTGTTAATAACTGTCATGCCAGGAAGCATTTTCATCATACCAATATCTTCTAATATTTGATGGGTTGCACCATCCTCTCCAAGAGTTATTCCTGCATGTGAAGCGCAAATTTTTACATTTTTACCAGAATAAGCAATTGATTGGCGTATCTGATCGTAGACTCTTCCAGTAGAAAAATTAGCAAAAGTTCCAGTAAAAGGTATTTTACCCCCAATTGTTAAACCAGCAGCAATCCCAATCATATTTGCTTCAGCAACTCCAACTTGAAAAAATCTTTCTGGATGATTTTTTTTGAATTCATTCATTTTTAATGATCCAGTTAAATCAGCACATAATGCAACGACATTAGGATTTGATTTTCCAAGTTCTGTCAAACCATCTCCAAACCCACTTCTTGTGTCTTTCTTTTCAGAATATTCGTATATCTTCATTTCCTATTTAATAATCACCTAATGTTTCAGGGTTTTGGTTTAATGCTGTTTCAAGTTGCTCGTCATTTGGCGCTTTACCATGCCATTCGTGTGTATGCATCATAAAGTCGACACCATTCCCCATAACAGTTTTTAGAAGCACGCAAATAGGCTTATTTTTCCCTGTTTTAGATTTAGCTTTATTCATTCCATCAATTATTGATTGAATATTATTTCCTTGATTAATTTCGCACACATTCCATCCAAATGATTCGAATTTAGATTTCAAATTGCCCATATCAATAACATCTGGAGTACTCCCATCAATTTGTTGACCGTTAACATCTATTGTTGCAATAATATTATCAACATTTTTTGCTGAAGCATACATAATAGCCTCCCAATTTTGACCTTCCTGTAGTTCACCATCACCATGCAGGCTATAGATTAATTTACTATCATTATTTAATTTTTTTGAATGAGCAGCTCCAATAGCTACAGAGAGTCCTTGACCTAGTGATCCGGAAGCTACTCTAACCCCTGGAAGTCCTTCATGGGTTGTAGGATGTCCTTGTAGCCTGGAATTAATTAAACGAAAAGTATTAAGTTCGGAAACATCAAAATAATTTAATCTAGCTAAAACACTATAAAACACAGGGGAAATATGCCCATTACTTAGAAAAAAAATATCTTCATTGTGACCATCCATTTCAAAACTATCATTCCTTTCCATAATAACATTGAAGAGACTGACAAAAAATTCTGCACAACCTAATGATCCTCCCGGATGACCAGAGTTTACTTTGTGAACCATTCTTAGAATATCTCTACGAACCTGAGTAGTTAATGCTTCTAGATGATTAATATCAATCATTCTTAATTAGAATAAGTATTGAGTTTGTTAAATTAGAATTTTGTTTTCCTAATGTAAAATTATTTAAAACTCATTTATTAACAAAAACTTAAAATTTATAATATTAGAGTTTTATTAAGAATTAATTGTCTTAATGTTATTTATATTTGTTTTTCATATTTATGAAATTTACTATTAATAATACAGATAATAACACTAATGCTAGGGCAGGATGTATTGTAACTTCTCATGGGGAAATTCAAACTCCTGTTTTTATGCCAGTAGGTACACAGGGAACTGTTAAAGCCGTTCACCAAAAGGAATTAAAAAATGAAATAAATGCTGACATAATTTTATCAAATACTTATCATTTATATTTAAGACCTGGAGTTGAAATAATAGAGAAGGCAGGAGGAATACATAAATTTATTAACTGGAGCAGTAATATTTTAACAGATTCAGGTGGATATCAGGTATACTCTTTAGCTTCTAAAAGAAAAATAACTAATAATGGTGTAGAGTTTAAAAGCCATGTAGATGGTAGTTCTCATTTATTTACACCTGAAAAAGTTATTGATATTCAAAGATTGATTGGTGCTGATATAATCATGGCTTTTGATGAATGTCCTGCTTATCCATGTGAATTTGATTATGCGAAAAAATCAATGAATTTAACACATACATGGCTGGATAGATGCATCAATAGATTTAATTCAACAGACGAAAAATATGGATATAAGCAGTTTTTATTTCCTATAGTCCAAGGCAGTACATATAAAGATCTTAGGATTCAGTCTGCTGAATATATATCAAACACAAATTCATTTGGAAATGCAATAGGGGGATTGTCTGTAGGGGAGCCTGCTGAAGAGATGTATGCCATGAATGAAATAGTATGTGAAGTCTTACCTAAAGATAAACCAAGGTATCTTATGGGTGTTGGAACACCAATAAATCTTTTAGAGAATATAGCTTTAGGAATAGATATGTTTGATTGTGTTATGCCTACAAGAAATGCTAGAAATGGTATGCTATTTACTTCGAAAGGAATAATTAATATTAAAAACAATAAATGGAAGGATGATTTTTCAGCAATAGATAATGATGAAATCACTTACGTTGATAAGGAATATTCGAAAGCTTATCTAAGACATCTTTTTTCGGTAAATGAAATTTTAGCAAAACAAATAGCTTCAATTCATAATTTAGGTTTTTATTCATGGCTAATTTCTGAGTCTAGAAAGCATATAATAGATGGAGATTTTTTAAATTGGAAGAATAAAATGGTAAAAATTTTAAATAAAAAATTATAATAAATTGAAAATAGTAGACTGGTACATACTAAAGAAATATTTAATCACTTATATTTCAATACAAATTCTGTTTGTTCCGATTGCCATAGTTTTGAATCTAGCAGATAATATAGACAAGATTCTATCAAATCAGGTCCCTTTTGATGAAGTGCTAGAATACTATTATAATTTCACTATATATTTTGCAAATTCTCTTTTACCTTTATTTCTATTTCTCTCAGTTATTTGGTTTACATCTAAGTTAGCATCTAACTCTGAAATTATAGCGTTATATAGCTCAGGATATTCGTTAAAAGACCTAATTAAACCTTATCTTATTGGTTCGGCAATGATTGCATTTATAGCTCTTGTTTTAGGAATTTTTATAGTACCGGATGCTAGTAGAGATTTTAATGAATTTTCATATAAATACCTCAAAGGTTCTAAAAAGAGTATTGATGATAAGAATATTTTTAGAAAGATCAATGATAATGAATATATATATTTAACCCAGTTTAACACCAAAAATAATATTGGAACAAATTTTACTTTAGAACATTTTGATGGAAATAAGTTAAAGTTTAAAATTAATGCTAGTAATATTAGATATATAAAAAAAGATAGTACATATAGATTATCAAACTATATGAAAAGAACTATTACCGATAGTGTTGATATTATTTCTTCTAAAAGAAGATTAGACACTTTATTTTCATTTAATATAGATGATTTAACTCCACTAAATTATATAGCTGAAACACTTAATTACTCTGAATTAGTAAAATTTATTAATCAAGAAAAATCAAGAGGATCATCCAATATAGGAAGATACCAAGTTGTTAAGCATAAAAAATGGAGTATACCTTTTTCAATATTTATATTAACTCTTATTGCATTTTCTGTTTCTTCAGTTAAAAGGAGGGGAGGAGCTGGTATTAACTTAGCCTTTGGAATATCTGTAGCTATGACATATGTGTTTTTTGACAAAGTCTTTGGGGTATTAGCCCAACAATCTGATTTTTCCCCAATTATTGCAGTTTGGTTCCCAAATTTTGTTTTTGGATCTTTAGCTATATACTTATTATATATAAATACAAACAAGCAACTTTAATTACCATAATAAAATTTCGAAATACTTAAAAAAAACATAATGATTGTTATTATGTATATTAGATTTTATAATTTTAAAACTTATATGTATTTATAAAATGTAGCTTATGAATTATTTAGATTTTGAACTTCCCATAAAAGAATTAGAAGATCAACTAAGCGAATGCAAAATATTGGGAGAAAAAAGCGACGTTGATATGACAGATACGTGTAAGAAAATACAGAAGAAATTAAATACTGCTATTAAGGAAACTTATAGTAATTTATCTCCTTGGCAGAAGGTTCAAATGTCAAGGCATCCAGACAGACCTTATACTTTAGACTATATAAATTCAATTTTTAAAGACAGCTTTATTGAGTTGCATGGTGATAGAAATTTTAAGGATGATAAAGCAATGATTGGGGGTTTAGGTAAAATAAATGATCAAACATTTATGTTTATTGGTCAGCAAAAGGGCAATAATACAAAGACAAGGCAATATAGGAATTTTGGAATGTCTAATCCTGAGGGGTATAGAAAAGCTTTAAGGTTAATGAAAAAAGCTGAAAAATTCAACATTCCTGTTGTTACACTTATTGACACACCTGGCGCTTATCCAGGAATGGAAGCTGAAGAAAGAGGTCAAGGAGAAGCAATTGCTAGGAATATATTTGAAATGACAAAATTAAAAGTACCAATAATTGTTTTAATAGTTGGAGAAGGAGCTTCTGGTGGTGCTTTAGGAATAGGAGTAGGAGATAAAGTTATGATGCTTGAAAACACATGGTATTCAGTAATATCTCCAGAATCTTGTTCTTCTATACTTTGGAGAAGTTGGGAATATAAAGAAGTAGCTGCATCTGCATTAAAGTTGACTGCTAAGGATATGAAAAAGATGAAATTAGTTGATGAAATTATAAAGGAACCTCTAGGAGGAGCTCATAGAAATAGGGAAAAAACATTTATGATTGTAAGGGAAGCTATTTTAAATGCATACAATGAATTTAAAAATACATCTTCATCAGAGTTAGTGAAAAAGCGAATGAATAAATATTCAAATATGGGAATATACAAATCTTAATTTTTCTCCCATTATTAACAATTTATAATTTTTATTAACATATTAAATGTTTATTAAAGGTTAAAAATTATCAAAATTATTGACAACTCTAATTGGTTTAATTTTCTAAATTAGTATTAATGAAACAGTCAGCGTCTTTTCAAGGCCTTAGGATTGATCACAATTCAATCATCAATCTAGAAAAAGGTAAGATACCCCCTCAAGCATTAGATTTAGAGGAAGTGGTTCTTGGGGCTATGATGATTGATAAAAAAGGCGTTGATGAGGTTATAGATATCTTAACTGCTGAAGCTTTTTATAAGGAGTCTCATCAATTTATTTTTGAAGCTATACATAAACTATTTCAAAAAAGTGAACCTATTGATCTGTTAACTGTTTCAGCACAATTAAAAAAAGATTCAAAACTAGAATTATGTGGTGGAGATTTCTATTTGATTTCATTAACTCAAAAAGTATCATCTTCTGCCCATATTGAGTTCCATGCTAGAATTATTCTTCAAAAATATATCCAAAGAAGCCTTATTAAAATTTCAAATGAGATAATCATGGATTCTTATGATGAGACTAAGGATGTTTTTGATCTATTAGATAATGCAGAAGCTAAGCTTTATGATGTTACTCAAGGAAATATTAAGAAATCATCAGAAACCGCACAAAATTTGGTAATTCAGGCGAAGAATAAAATAGAATCTATTTCTAATAAAAAAGGGTTAAGCGGTGTGCCTTCAGGTTTTAGTAAAATAGATAAACTAACTTCTGGATGGCAAGAAAGTGATTTAATTATTATTGCATCTAGACCAGGTATGGGTAAAACGGCTTTAGCTTTATCAATGGCAAGTAATATTTCAATAGGTCAAAACATACCAGTCGCCTTTTTTTCTTTAGAAATGTCATCCTTACAGCTTATAACTAGGTTAATTTCATCAGAGACTGGCCTTAATTCAGAAAAACTAAGAACAGGTAAGCTAGAGAAGCATGAATGGGAACAATTAAATGTTAGGGTAAAAAATCTTGAAAAGGCTCCATTATATATTGATGACACTCCTTCATTATCAATCTTTGATTTAAGGGCTAAGGCAAGACGTTTAGTCTCACAGCGCGATGTTAAATTAATAATTGTAGACTACCTGCAATTAATGACCACAGGTGGAACATTTAAAACGGGTAATAGAGAACAGGAGATTTCTACTATTTCTAGAAATTTAAAAGCACTTGCTAAAGAATTAACCATTCCTGTTATTGCTTTATCTCAACTTTCTAGGCTAGTTGAAGGTAGACAATCAAAGAGGCCGCTATTATCTGATTTAAGGGAGTCAGGAGCAATTGAACAGGACTCAGATATTGTTTCATTTATTTACAGACCAGAATATTATAAAATTGATACTTGGGATGATGATGATAGATCCTCTACTGAAGGTGAAGCAGAATTTATAGTGTCTAAACATAGAAATGGAGGTCTTGAAACAATTAGATTAAGGTTTGTCCCTTCACTAGGTAAATTTGAAGATATTGAAAGCTATGATTCTCCTTATGAATTCCACTCAAAAATGAATGCAGCAGCAAATGATGATACATTTAAGCCTGATACAGAAGAGGAATCAGACCTTCCTTTCTAGGTATTTTGCATAAATGATAAACTCTTGATTAATTTTTTAGCTTTCTCTAAGTGCTTTTTTTTTACAAATACTTTATGCGTGAATAAGAAATTTGGAACTCCAAAACCAGCTAAGTTTGCAGATTTAGCTTCATCTTTTACAATTGAATTTATGTTTATTTGAGACAGGTCGGAAACTAACCTATTAGCTTCAATCATTGATCCTGTAAAAACATGAATATATTTAGATTTCATGTTCTACTATTTTAATTTGCTAACTAATTCTTTAAAGGCTTCAGGATTATTAACTGCTAGATCTGCTAACACTTTTCTGTTAATATCAATATTATTTGCTTTAAGTTTGCTAATAAACTCAGAATAGGTTAAACCATTTAGTCTAGCAGCAGCATTAATTCTCATAATCCATAAGGATCTGAAATTTCTCTTTTTATTTCGTCTATCTCTATATGCATATAGCATTGCTTTTTCTACAGCATTTTTAGCTATATGCCAAACATTTTTTCTTCTTCCGAAATAACCTTTTGCTTGTTTAATTATTTTTTTTCTTCTAGCTCTCTTGGCTACAGAATTTACTGATCTTGGCATTTTTCTATTTTTTTAAATTAGGCGGTTTTTAACTCTTTTGCTTACCTAAATTTATGGTTAATACTTACCTGCTAAGAAATTATTTTAGTCTTAGCTGTCTTTTTATATTATCAGTATCACTTTTGTGAACTAATGTTGAATGTGTCAATGCTAACTTTCTTTTTTTTGATTTTTTTGTTAGAATATGACTTTTGAAAGCATGCTTTCTTTTTATTTTCCCAGATCCAGTCAGCTTAAATCTTTTCTTTGCACTGGATTTTGTCTTCATTTTTGGCATTTCTCTTAATTTATCTATTTTTTTTTGGTGTAATTATCATTATCATTTTTTTACTCTCAAGTTTAGGTAGTTGTTCAACAGTACCATATTCTTCCAGTTCTTGAGCAAGTCTTAATAATAGAATTTCACCTTTATCTTTATATAAAATTGATCTTCCTCTAAAGAAAACAAAAGCTTTAAGTTTTGCCCCATCTGATAAGAATTTAATTGCATGCTTTTTTTTAAATTCATAATCATGATCATCCGTGTTAGGTCCAAATCTAATCTCTTTTACAACAACCTTTGATGTTTTTGATTTTAAAAACTTCTCTCTTTTTTTCTGTTCAAAGAGAAATTTTTTATAATCCATTACCTTACACACAGGAGGAATTGCCTTTGGAGATATCTCTACAAGATCAAGCCCTTGTTCATCTGCAATCATTTGAGCTTTACTAATCGGATATATTCCTATCTCAACATTGTCACCTACTAATCTAACATCAGGTGCTTCAATCTTTGAGTTAATCTTATGAGGATCTTCTCTTCTTCTTCTAGGTCTATAAACTTTTCTTCTTAAAGCTATAATTTTAAATTTTAGTTAAACATTATTTATTTTTTGGTTGACTATCTGGATAAATTTCTCCAATTTAATCATTCCATAATCTTTTCCTCCATGACTTCTAAGCGAGATCATATTATTGTCATTTTCTTTTTCACCAATGATAATCATGAAAGGAATTTTACTTAATTCAGCATCCCTAATTTTACGACCCATTGTCTCACTTCTGTTATCAACCAGGGCGCGAATTTCGTTATTTTCTATCAAATTTAAAACTTTTTTAGAGTATTTTTCATATTTGTCACTTATGGGAAGAACTATAGCTTGGTTAGGAGCAAGCCATAATGGTAAGTTACCTGCTGTATTTTCAAGTAATATTGCAACAAATCTTTCTAGACTTCCAAAAGGAGCTCTATGTATCATAACAGGTCTATGTAATTTATTGTCTTTTCCTTTATATGTCAGATCAAATCTTTCAGGCAGATTATAATCAACTTGAATAGTTCCTAACTGCCATTCTCTTCCTAATGCATCATTTACCATAAAATCTAATTTTGGCCCATAAAATGCAGCCTCACCATATTTTACATTATAATTTAGTTTCTTTTCTTTAACTGCTTTTAAAATAGCATTTTCTGATTTTTCCCATATTTTTTTATCACCTATATACTTTTCTGAATTATCAGGATCTCTTAATGAGATTTGAGTAGAGAAATCATGAAGACCTAGACTTGTAAATACATGTAGCGTTAAATCAATAACATCTTTAAACTCCTTACCAAGCTGTTCTTCAGAACAAAAAATATGAGCATCATCCTGAGTAAAGCCTCTTACTCTTGTTAATCCATGTAATTCTCCACTTTGCTCATATCTATATACTGTTCCAAATTCTGCATATCTTATTGGTAAATCTCTATAGCTAAATTTTCTAGAATTATAAATCTCACAATGATGAGGACAATTCATAGGTTTTAGCATAAATTCTTCATCTTTCTTTGGTGTTTTTATTGGTCGGAAACTGTTTTCACCATATTTTTCATAATGCCCAGAAGTAATATAAAGTTCTTTGTTTCCTATATGAGGAGTTATTACCATTTCATATCCTGCTTTCTTTTGAGCCTTTGCAAGGAAATCCTCAAGTCTATTTCTTAAATCAACACCTTTTGGAAGCCATAGTGGCAGGCCTAAACCAACTTTATTTGAGAAAGTAAATAGATTTAATTTTTTCCCAATTATTCTATGGTCTCTCTTTTTTGCTTCTTCAACATTTAATAGATATTCACTAAGTAATTTCTGTTTTGGAAAAGAAATTCCATAAACTCTAGTTAACTGTTTGTTTTTTTCATCTGCTCTCCAATATGCTCCAGCTACATTAGTTATTTTTACAGCTTTTATAATACCAGTATTTGGTATATGACCTCCTTTGCATAAATCAGTAAAGCTTGAATGATCACAAAAAGTAATTTCTCCATCATTCAGATCATTTATTAATTCAATTTTATAATCGTTTGATAGTTTTTTATAGAATTTGATAGCATCTTTTTTTGATACAGATCTCATTTTGAAATCATGTTTTTCCCTTGATATACTTATCATTTTAGATTCTATTTTATCAAAATCCTTATCTGTTATTACATGATTATTAAAATCAACATCGTAATAAAACCCATTTTTTATAGCTGGTCCAATAGTTAGTTTAATGCCAGGATATAATTCTTCTAATGCTTGTGCTAAAACGTGAGAGGAAGAATGCCAGAACGCCTTTTTCCCTTCATTGTCATCCCAGCTATATAACTCTAAAACTCCGTTTTCATTCAGATTTGTTGAAACTTCTATTGTTGTGCCATTAAAACTAGCAGATATTACATTTCTTGCAAAACCTTCACTAATGTCTTTTGCAACATCGATAACAGTGATGTTTTTCTCATATTTTTTTTTGCTCCCGTCTTTAAGTGTTATAGTAATCATTTTCTTATAATAATCTAGGATTTAATATACGAACATATTATACTGTAATAAAATTATAAATCATTTTTCAAAGAGAGCGTTAATTATTTTAAATATTCCGCTAAATATTAAAAAAATAGCTATTATACAGAACAATACACCAATTAATGTATAAATATTTAGATATACCTGATATTTACTATATCCTATTTGAATTATTACAGGACCAATAATAATTGGTAATAATGAGAATATTAAACTAATTACACCGTCTTTTATTTTCTCTTTTTTCACTTTTTGGTTTTTTTAAAACTTTCTATAGCTTTTCTAACATTTTTGGTTTTTTTAAGTAGTGCTTTTGCTTTTGAATTTGTGACATCTAATTCAGATTTTATAATCTTCTCACCCCTTTTAACTAATTTATTATTAGCGAGCTGCATATCAACCATTTTATTTCCTTTTATCTTACCTAGTCTGATCATTACAGCTGATGATATCATATTTAAAATTAATTTTTGAGCGGTTCCAGCCTTCATTCTTGAGCTGCCAGTTATATATTCTGGTCCTACAACTGCTTCAATTGGGTATTTTGCTAAATATGATAGAGGAGAATTTTTATTACAAGTAATACAGCCAGTGGCAATGTCATTTTTATTACATTCTTCAATTCCTCCTAATACATAAGGAGTAGTTCCTGAGGCAGCTATCCCTATTACGATATCTTTTTTTGTTATTTTATATTTATTTAAATCTTTCCATGCCTGTGTTAATGAATCTTCAGCATATTCCTGGGATTTTCTTATAGCCTTATCTCCACCAGCAATAATACCAAAAACTAATTCATTATCAACACCAAAAGTTGGTGGACATTCTGATGCATCTAGAATCCCTAGTCTGCCACTTGTTCCTGATCCTATATAAAATAATCTACCTCCATTTTGTAGCTTTTCATATACATTATCTACTAATGTTTCAATTTTTGGGATGTTTTTTTCAACAATATAAGCTACAGTTTTATCCTCTTGATTTATATCTGATAATATTTCTCTAGTGCTTTTAAGCTCTAAATTATTGTAAACTGAATCTTTTTCTGTTGTTTTTATGAAATGTCTACTCAAAATATTTGTTTATTAATGAGTGTTTATAATATTATTTAATGTATTGCTTGGTCTCATTATTTTTTCAACA
The DNA here is from genome assembly GCA_913031385.1 of uncultured Flavobacteriales bacterium. Taxonomy (GTDB): domain Bacteria; phylum Bacteroidota; class Bacteroidia; order Flavobacteriales; family Flavobacteriaceae. The sequence continues at coordinate 13,179 of CAJWCT010000015.1, forward strand.
ATCTCAATGTTTGTTGAATAATATCCTCCAAGATCTACTCTTTTCCCTTGATTTTTGTTCAGCTCTTCAATTATTTTCGATTCATTTTTACTCAGAAGAAGGTGCATTTCCTGAAATTCTTCTTTTAGTTTAGTATTTTCATTTTGAATTGAGAGTTCTTCTGACCAATGTAAAGCTAAATAGTAGTGACTACCTCTGTTATCAAGTTCTCCAACCTTTCTAGAGGGGGACTTGTTAGTCATTAATAGTTTTTCTATTGCCATTCCTAAGCATTTTGAAAGAACTAATGCATTAGAATTCTTAGACATTTTTCCTAAATGTTCTAATGAAACTTCTAAGGCTAAAAATTCCCCTAGTGAATCCCATCTTAAATGATTTTCTTCAATAAGTTGTTCAACATGTTTAGGGGCAGAACCGCCAGCTCCAGTTTCAAACAACCCACCACCTTGTATTAAAGGCACTATTGAAAGCATTTTTGCACTTGTTCCTACTTCCAAAATTGGAAATAAATCAGTTAAATAATCTCTTAAAACATTTCCTGTAACAGAAATGGTGTTCTTTCCAGCATTTATTCTTTCTAAAGTAAAGTTAGTTGCATCATATGGTGATAATATCTTTATTTCAAGGTCCTCAATGTTATATTCTTTTAAATAAATACGCACCTTTTCTATTAATTCAATATCATGAGATCTTTTATTATCTAACCAAAAAATTACAGGATCTTTTGTAGAAATTCCTCTTTCAACTGCAAGTTTGACCCAATTTTTTATTGATTCATCTTTTACTTGACACATACGCCAAATATCTCCTTTACTTACCTTTTGTTTAATAAGTGTATTGCCTTTATTATCTTTAATATTTACATAACCATCATTATTTATTTCAAATGTTTTGTCATGAGACCCATATTCTTCGGCTTTTTTTGCCATTAGTCCAATATTTGAAACACTTCCCATCAATTCTGGATTGAATGCTCCATTTTTTTTACAAAAATCTATAGTGGCTTTATATATTGATGCATATGAGCTATCAGGTATAATTGCTTTTGTGTCCATCATTTGATTATTTCTATTCCACATTTTTCCAGAATTCCTAATCATTGCTGGCATAGAAGCATCAATAATAATATCACTTGGAACATGTAAGTTTGAGATTCTTTTATCAGAATTTACCATTGCAAGATATGGGCCTTGTTCAAAAGCTAGGTTAATATCTCTTTTAATCTTTTCAGATATATTGACATCAAGTGACTTAATTTTGTTCAGTAGTGCACTAATCCCATCATTTGGATTCACTTCTATTTTATCAAAAATTTTAGAGTATTTTTCAAAAATATTTTTGAAAAATATTTTAACTACATGGCCAAATAAAATAGGGTCACTAATCTTCATCATAGTAGCTTTTAAATGAATTGAAAGAAGTAAGTCTTTATCTTTTGCATCATGAATTTCATTCTCTATAAAATCTAAGAAATCTTTTTTATTCAAGAAAGATGCATCTATAATTTCATTTTTTTCAATTGTAAAATCATCTTTTAGAATTTCCTCATTTCCATTTATATCAGTATGTGAAATGTAAACACAAGTCTTATTTTTTATGGTTAAAGATTCTTCATTATTTCTAAAATCACCGGATTTCATAGTAGACACATGCGTCTGTGATTTTTTATCCCATTTACCCATTGAATGAGGGTTGTTTTTAGCATAATTTTTTATTGCATCAGGAATTCTTCTGTCAGAATTTCCTTCTCTTAATACTGGGTTAACTGCACTGCCCTTAACTAAATCATATTTTCTTTTAATTTCTTTTTCAGAATTATTTTCTGGATCATCAGGATACTCAGGTATATTATAACCTAAGTGTTGTAGTTCTTTAATAGCGTTTTTAATTTGTGGGATGGAAGCACTTATATTTGGGAGCTTTATTATGTTTGCATTGCTTTCATTAACTAGATTTCCTAAATATTTTAAATCATCTTCTATAATTTGATTATTTTTTAAATTTTCAGAAAAATTAGCTAAAATTCTTGAGGAAAGTGAAATATCTCTAGTTTCAATATTTATTCTAGAAGATTTTGTAAAGGCTTTTACTATTGGTAAAAAAGATATGGTTGCTAAAGCAGGAGCTTCATCTGTCTTAGTATAAATAATTTTAGACATTTAAATATCAGAAAATTAGTTTTTCAAAGATAATGATTGACATTGAGAAATAACAGAAAATATGAAATAGATATAAAAAACAAAAGCCATACTATCGTAGTTTCCTACTCTAATATGGCTTTTTATGAATTTGCCTTGTAATCAATTCCCCATTGCTGGTTCTGACAGAATTTGCATTTTGTCTTGATTTCAATGCGCATTCATTTGGAATCTGGTTTCCTTGTTTGCTTGGGAGATTGCTCTCTTTTGCTTGCATTTCCTCCTGATTCCTGTTTAATTGTCTTCTTTTTGTTCTTATTGTCTACTCTCATTTGCATGAGAGTTTCTTTTCAGAACTTTGCTCTTAAGCTCTTCTATCCAGCGAACTTTCAAGATTTGCTTTCGAGCGTTTTTGCTTTAGGTCATAAACTTGTGCAGGCACACACTTATACTTTAAAGCATTGCTTTGGCTTCTTGCTTGCGCAATCTGCTTTCTGCTTTTTTTTGAAAACAATTTTATGTAAAAGAACGTTTCTTACTTTGAACTTGTGTCGTTGCCGACCTTAGCATTTGCTTCAAATTCTTAAATCTAATATAGATTAATAATTCTTAAAACTAGTAAATAATATAAAAATTAATTTCAACAGTTTTTTAACTACACTTATTAACAATTGTTAATAAGTAGACTTAGCCTCTTTTTTCCTGAATTTTAGCTTTTTTACCTGTAAGATCTCTGAAGTAAAATATTCTTGCTCTTCTAACTTTCCCTTTTTTGTTTAATTCAATTTTTTTAATTGAAGGTGAGTTAATTGGGAATATTCTTTCTACACCAATAGAGCCTGACATTTTTCTTATTGTAAAGGTTTCAGTAGAGGAGTTACCTCTTCTTTGCAAAACAACTCCTTTAAAAAACTGAACACGTTTTTTATTTCCTTCTTTAATCTCGTAATAGACAGTTATTGTATCTCCAGAGCTAAATGCTGGATATTCCTTTTTATCAACAAATTGATCTTCTACAAAATTAATTAGTGAACTCATTCTTATTATTTTAAATTATATCAGGATAACGTGAACAATTTTTGCTGAGAGGTTAACCTGAAACGCCAGCAAAAATAGCAATAAAATGATAATTAACAATTATAATTTTATTCTTTATAAAAAATTATTTCAGATCAGGCCTTTTATTTTTAGTTGCTTCTATTGATTTTTCCATTTTCCACTTTTCTATTTCCCTAGTATTCCCACTGATTAATATTTCAGGGACTTCCCATCCTTTATATTCCCTAGGTCTTGTATATATAGGGGAAGAAAGCAGGTTGTCTTGAAATGAATCAGTAAGTGCAGAAGTTTCATCTCCAATAACTCCAGGAATCAATCTAATTATACTATCACAAAGGATAGCGGCAGCAAGTTCACCACCTGATAAAACATAATCACCTATAGATATTTCCTTAGTAATTAAATTATCTCTTATTCTTTGGTCTATTCCTTTATAATGTCCACATAAAATAATTAGATTATTAAACAAAGAGAATTTATTTGCAATGGCTTGATCTAATTTCTCTCCATCAGGTGAAAGATAAATTACCTCATCATATTGCCTTTCATTTTTTAATTTAGAAATACACTTATCAATTGGTTCAATCATCAAAACCATTCCTGCCCCACCTCCAAACTGATAATCATCTACGGATTTGTATTTATTATTTGAATATTCTCTTAGATTATGAATTTTAACATTTACAATGCCTTTATCAATACTATTCTTAAGTATAGAAGATTCAAAAGGACTTTTTAATAATTCAGGAACTACAGTAATTATATCAATTCTCATTACTAATGATCTAAAAGGTAAATTTATCTAAAATTAAACCTTTCTGTAATATTATTATCATTAATTATTTCAATATTAATTGGGTCGTGATATTTTCTGGACTTTAAAATCTTTTCAACATCTAATATTGTATGTATTTTATTGCCATTAATTGACTTTATAATATTACCAACCTTAATTCCATAATCTTCCCAGTATTTTTTATAATTATTATTAAATTCGGATATTTTTACTCCAGAAGAAGCATTAGATTTAATTAATTCGTCTTTACTAATATTTTTTAATATTCCTATTAGATAAAATTGAATTCTTTCATTCTTATTTAATTTAACAGAAACTAATTTTTCTTTTGAATTGATTTTTAATTTTATCTTAACTATATCATTAGGTCTTTTGGAGTTTAAATAACCTTTTAAATCAGAAAATTTATTTATGTTTATTCCATCAACTTGTTTAATAATATCACCACTTTTTATTCCAGCAATATTTGCGCCAGATCCTTCTTCGACAGAATTAATATAAAATCCTTTAGTATCTTTTGTCCCTAACTTTTTGGATATTGAACTATTTAGTGAAGAACCAGTTACACCAAGGAAACCATATTGAACTACTCCAAATTCCATAATATCTTCAATTACTTTTCTAGCAATATTACTTGGAACAGCAAATGAATATCCAATGTATGATCCAGTTTGAGATTGTATTGCTGTATTTATCCCAATTAATTCCCCTTTTGTATTTACTAATGCTCCTCCTGAATTACCAGGATTTACAGCAGCATCAGTTTGTATATATGACTGTGTTGTTCTTCCTGATGGATCTAAATTTCTTGATTTAGCGCTGATTATTCCGGCGGTAACTGTAGAATTCAAATTAAAAGGGTTTCCTACAGCAAGCACCCATTCACCAATTTGTGTAGAGTCACTATCACCAAAAGTAGCATATGACAAAACCTCATTACTGTTAATCTTTAATAATGCAATATCATTCTGATCGTCACTTCCTACAAGTTCTGCATCAAATGTCTGATTGCTGTTTGTAGTTATTTCAATTTTATCAGCATTTTTTACAACATGTAAGTTGGTTATAATATAACCGTCAGGAGAGATAATAACACCAGATCCAGTACCAATAAGTGGGCGTTGTTGTCTTCTTCCAAAGATTAAATCCTCTAGACTAAAATCATTAGAAATATTTGTTGAGTTTTTTACGTGAACAACGTTATCTATTGTTCTTTTTGCCACTTCAACAAAATCTGGTTTCTGAAAATTCAGATTTTGAAAAGTATTTTCATCAGAACTTTTTACAGTATTTAATGAATTTGTTTCATTGACAACACTACTAGCAAGTAAATTTATTTTTGTTTCGATTGATTTAAAATAGGAGTTAACTTTAATTCCAATAAATAGAGTTAGAATTAATACTAAAAACAAGTAGAGAAACTTTTTCATAATTATAAGATATTAATACAACTACAAATCTATAAATTATCTAATTTTTAAATTAGATTTTTAACGTACATTTAACAATCAAATTTTAGATACAATTATTCCTATATTTGTTTTTAATGAAAATTCAGTTTTACAAATATCAAGGTACAGGCAATGATTTTGTTATGGTTGATAATAGAGGTGGAAACTTTAATTATAATAATGCTGAATTTATTTCTAGCATTTGTGATAGAAGATACGGAATAGGATGTGATGGGTTGATTTTAATAGAAGACAACAAGGATCTTGATTTTACTATGAAATATTTCAATTCAGACGGCTCAGAATTAGGCATGTGTGGTAATGGAGCAAGATGCGTAACTCAATTTGCTAAAAAATTAGGTATTATAAATGACTCAGCAATTTTTCAAGCTTCTGATGGCGCTCATCATGCAGAAATTATAGACAACAATTATGTTAGAGTAAAAATGAATGATATTGATATGAGTAATTATGATTTAATAGACAAAAATTTTGATAACATATATTTGGATAATGGGGCCCCTCATCTTGTAATAAACTCTAATAATATTGACAAGATAGATGTCTTTAATGAGGGTAGAAAAATTAGATATGGAGACAAATATAAACATGAAGGTGTAAATATAAATTTTGTCGAGTTTACTTCTAACAGTTCATTATGCAAAGTAAGAACTTACGAAAGAGGTGTTGAAGATGAAACTCTTTCATGTGGTACTGGTGCAATTGCAGTAGCGGTTGTTTTAAATTATTCTAATATAATAAATAAAGAAGAAATCAAAATTTCAATGAAAGGAGGTAATCTTAAGGTATCGTTTAACAGAGTAGGAGATAACTTTTCTAATATTTGGTTATCTGGAGCTGTTTCTGAAATATATAAAGGAGAAATCAATGGAGATATTAAAGGGTAAAAACATTTTTTTAAGGGCCTTAGAGCCTGAGGATATAGATTATTTATTTTCAACAGAAAATAATGAAGATTTTTGGGAGATAAGTAATACATCCCGCCCATTTTCAAAACATACATTATTAAAATATCTAGAAAACGCACATTTAGATATCTATCAAATCAATCAATTAAGGTTAGTGATTTCAGATTACGACAATATTTCTATAGGATTAATTGATCTATTTGACGTAGACTTTAAAAATTTAAAAGCTGGTGTAGGGATACTTATTAATAAAAATAATAGAGATAAGGGATATGCTAAAGAGGCATTAGGAATACTAATAGAATATAGTTTTAAATACTTAAATCTCCATCAATTATATTGTAATATCATTGAAAACAATAAGCCCAGTATCAATTTATTTAAAAGTTTGGGATTTATAGAAGTAGGATTAAAGAAAGATTGGGTGTATTTTAAGGGAGAATACAAGAATGAATATTTATTTCAATTAACATGTACATAAAAAAGATAGTTGTAGCAATATCCATTATAGGATTATTTATAATGGGGGGATTTTCATATTATGTATATAATGTAATGTTTGCATCCAATACTAATTTTAGTCAAGACTTTAAATATATATACATTAGATCTAATTCAGATTATAACGATTTAATAGAACAGTTAAAAGACTATATTGTAGATCCTTCAACATTTACTGTTTTAGCAGAAAGAAAAAACTATATAAGTAATATAAGTCCTGGGAAATTCATTATTAGAAAAGGAATGAATAACAATGAAATAATAAATTCAATTCGATCTAATAATGTAACAGTTGATTTGATATTTAATAACGCTAAAAATATATATGATTTAGCTTCAATTGTTTCAAAACAAATAGAAGCTGATAGTACTTCGATAGTTGATACATCTTTTGAGAAAAAAAATGGATTTACAGATGAAACATTATTATCAATGTATTTGCCAAACAGTTATAATTTTTACTGGAATACTAACTCTGAGGATTTTAAAAAAAGGATGTTAAAAGAATATGAGAGTTTTTGGAGTATAGATAGGTTAAATAAAGCTAAAGAAATTTCTTTAACACCAACTGAAGTTATGATTTTAGCATCGATAGTGAATGAGGAATCCAAGGAGATTAGTGAATTGTCAACAATTGCAGGTGTTTATATAAACAGGTTAAATAACAATTGGCTATTAAATGCAGATCCAACAGTAAAATTTGCTGCATATAAACATCCAAAATATAAAAACACTGTTATACGAAGAGTACTAAATAAGCATTTGAGAATAGACTCAAAGTATAACACATACATCTATAAGGGATTGCCTCCAGGATTAATTTCAATGCCATCAATAATATCAATTGATGCAGTACTTAATTATGAAAACCATAAATATTTTTATTTTGCAGCAGACCCAGGAAACCCTGGTTTTCATAGTTTTGCAAAGGATATTCGTGAACATAAATCAAATGCAAGAAAATTACATAAAGCATTGGATAAAAAAGGAATAAAAAAATAGATTTTAAAATTTATACTGACAATTTCTTACCTAGATCTTCAACGAATTTCCTAAACTGCTTATCTGTTGAAGAGAGATTGTCAACGGTTTTACATGCATGAAGTACAGTTGCATGATCTCTTTTCCCAATCTGAGACCCAATACTAGCTAATGAAGCTTTAGTGAATTTTTTAGCAAAGAACATTGCTAATTGTCTTGCCTGAACAATGTGCCTCTTTCTAGTTTTTGATTGTAGTGTTTGAATATCCATTTGGAAATAATCAGAGACAATTTTTTGGATATAATCAATTGAAACTTCTCTTTTCGTATTTTTTACAAACTTTTCAATTATTTCTTTTGCTAATTCTACTGTAATCTCTTTCTTATTAAAAGATGCTTGTGCAATTAATGATATTATAGCTCCTTCAAGTTCTCTAACATTGCTTTTAATATTCTTAGCAACATATTCAATCACGTCATCATCCATTTCAATTCCATCACGATACAATTTGTTTTTCAAAATAGAAATTCTTGTTTCAAAATCTGGATGTTGTAATTCAGCTGAAAGCCCCCATTTAAACCTTGATAATAATCTAAGCTCAATATCTTGCATGTTAACTGGAGCTTTGTCACTAGTTAAAATTACTTGTTTTCCATTTTGATGTAGATGATTAAATATGTGGAAGAATACATCTTGAGTCCCAGGTTTCCCAGAGAAAAACTGTATGTCATCAATAATTAAGACATCAATGATTTGATAAAAGTAGATAAAATCATTTCTATTGTTTTTTTTGACTGCTTCTACATATTGTTGAGTAAATTTTTCAGCTGTTGTATATAAAACAGTTTTTTCAGGATATTTATTTTTGACATCAATTCCTATTGCATTTGCTAAGTGAGTTTTACCAAGGCCAACACCACCAAAAACTAAAAATGGATTAAATGAAGTTCCTCCTGGTTTATTAGCAACTGCTATTCCAGCATTTCTTGCTAATCTATTTGAATCACCTTCAAGGAAGTTTTCAAAAGAATAATTTGGATTTAATTGAGATTCAATTTTTACATTTTTAATTCCAGGAATTACAAATGGATTCTTTAATTCGGGAACAGATCTGTTAATTGATCCTGTTACATTTTGTGGTTTTATATTAACTGCTCCAGAACTAGGTATTTTTTCTGTAAATGGCTGGTTATTTCCATAAGTGTTTTGCATTTTAATAACGTACACCAACTTTGCATTTTCACCTAGAGTTTTTTGCAATGCTACCTTTAATATTTTAACATAATGTTCTTCTAGCCATTCATAAAAGAATTTACTTGGCACTTCAACACTTAAAACATCATCTGCTAGCTTAACAGCCCTAATAGGCTCAAACCAAGTTTTATAGGCTTGAGGTTGTATGTTGTCTTTTATAAATTTTAGACATTTTGACCATACAGAGCTAGCAGTTATATTCATGCAAAAAAGATAAGTTAGTTAGTCCAAACTAAACCTTAAAATTAGTATAAGATTTGAATTAGCAAATATGTAAACAAATTTTTTAAAAAAAAAATTCAAAAGGCTTGTTTTTTAATTTTTTTTTTCGTTAGGTATGTTTTGTATGAAACTAATAAATTTTTTGTAAAAATCAATCATTTTTTGCATGAAAAAATTTAAAACTAAAATTAAGGTTCTTTATGTAGAGAGCGATCAAATAGGCTTTGTTTACTATTAATTGCTGTTGTAAATAACTAATAATTCGTCTTCAACAATTAAAGTTCTATTTTTTGGTTTTATGTTAATTCTTGGTGATTTTATGCCATTTTTAAAATTTAAAGGAGATTTAAATATTCTAATTTCATCCCAAATATTTTCATTTAAAAAAGTCTTCAATGTTTTTGCTCCACCTTCAACAATTGCAGAAATAATATTTCTTTTATACAAGATTTTAGTGATTTGATTTGCAATTGGTTTTTTAAAATCAATTATCTCATTAGACATAATAATTTTTTTTGCTTTAGAATTGAGGACATTAGAATTATTATTTAAATTATTGTCTTTACTTATAATAACCACTGTTGGGTTTTTTCCACACCAATCTCTAGTTGTTAGTTCTGGATTATCTTCTGAGATTGTTTTTCTTCCTACTATTAAACACTGTTCTTCTGATCTCCATTTGTGAACAAGTTGTCTAGAATATTTATTTGATATCCAAATAGGTTTTATTTCATCTTTTGTTTTGGGTGCAATAAAACCATCATTAGTTTCAGCCCATTTTAAAATTATATATGGTCTTTTCTTATTTATATATGTTAAAAATCTTTTATGATGATCTTTACACTTATTTTCTAAAACGCCCAGAGTAACTTTAATGCCAGATTCTTTTAATTTTTTTATCCCATTCCCACTAACTTTAGAATGGGGATCTATTATCCCAATAATAACCCTTGGTATTTTATTTTTAATTATTTCATTGGTGCATGGAGGAGTTTTTCCGTGATGAGAACATGGCTCTAATGTTACATATAGTGTAGATTCCTTTAATTGGGATTTAATTTTTACTGAATTTATTGCATTTATTTCAGCATGATTTTTGCCAAAACTACTTGTATAGCCCTCTCCAATAATTTTATTATTGTATACTATGCAAGATCCTACTGCTGGATTTGGATAGGTATTTCCAATTCCTAATTTGCCTAGTTCAATACATCTACTAATATATTTTTCGTGTATATTCACACTACAAAAGTAAAATAAAATGCTTCACTACAATGGTTATAAAATAAGACCTATTCAATTAGAAGATAACACTCAGATTTGTAATGTTATTAAAGGTGTTTTTTATGAACTTAATTTACCTAAGATTGGCACTACTTATACCGATAAAGACACTAACAGTATGTTTGAAGCATATCAAGATAAAAAGTCAATTTATTATGTGATTAAAAAAGAGGATAAAATTCTTGGGGGGTGTGGAATAAAAAAATTGGACGGATCTGATGAAAATATTTGTGAGTTGCAAAAATTGTATTTTCATAAATCATTAAGAGGTAAAGGAATTGGAAAATTTGTTCTTGATTTATGTTTAAAATTTGCAAAGGAAGTAGGTTATGAGCTTTGTTATCTTGAATCAACTTCAGCACTAAAAATATCTCATTATTTGTATAAAATTTTTGAATTTGAAAATTTAGATGGTCCTCTTGGTGATACAAGTCATTATTCTTGTGATATACATATGATAAAAAAGCTCAAATGAAATTAGCTTCATTTAAAAAAGAATTTCTAGAATCTATTACACCCTTATATAATAAGGATGAAGCAAGCTCATTATACTATATGTTATGTGAAGAATATCTAGCCCTTTCTAAATCTAAATTAATTATTGCAGAAGATATGGATTTGACTATAGAGAAAACTAATCATCTATACAGCTGTTTAGATAGACTCAAAAAACATGAGCCAATCCAATATGTTTTAGGAAAAACAAAGTTCTGTAATTTAAATTTTTTTGTAAATGAATCTGTTTTAATTCCAAGACCTGAAACAGAAGAGTTAGTTAATATTATTCTTAAAAATGAATTAGGTAATAAAACTGTTTTAGATATAGGGTCGGGTAGTGGCTGTATTGCTGTTTCATTAGCAAAGTATTCTACTAAAACAAGTGTTACAGCATTAGATATATGTAAAGATGCTATAGAGCTTTCTCAAAGAAATGCTAAAGAAAATGATGTTAATCTAGAATTTATTAATGCAGATATTTTAAACTATAAATCTGATAAAAAATATGATATTATAGTGTCTAATCCTCCTTATGTTCTAGAATTAGAAAAAAAGCATATGTCTAAAAATGTACTTGATTATGAGCCTGAATTAGCTTTGTTTGTAAAGAATGATGATCCACTTCAGTTTTACAAAGCAATTCTTGACTTTGCTAAAAACTCTTTAAATAAAAACGGAGAAATTTATTTTGAAATAAATGAAAGCTATAAGGATGAAATAATGGAATTGGTTAATAATTATGGTTACTCAAATGTAGATTGCAAGTTGGATGTATTTGGTAAATACAGATTCTGTATAATATTTTAGTTTTAGGCTTTAATCCTGCTAAGGTTAGTGTGGCCATGGAAGTGTTACGTGAAAAACTAATTTAAATCATATAGTATTTATTTCTCTTTTAAATGATCCATGTATTTCTTTGAATCCAGCTTTTGAAAAAATTTCAGGAATAGACAAATATAAATTTTCATCTACAATTCCTAAAGAA
>CAJWCT010000016.1 GCA_913031385.1 uncultured Flavobacteriales bacterium
ATCTTTTTTGCCTAATATTTTGAAAATCTCATCTTTGCTCCATACGAAAAATTTCCCTTCAACTCCTTCGCTATCAGCATCTTGAGAAGAGAAAAAAGATCCTTCTTTGCTAAGCATTTCTTTACTTAAATAATCAAGGATATTTTCAGATATTTCTTTAAATCGTGTTTTTTTCGTTATTTTCCAACAGTCTAAGTACAAATAACTTAGTAGGGAGTTGTCGTAAAGCATTTTTTCAAAATGAGGAACCTTCCATTCAGAATCTGTTGAGTACCTATGGAATCCTCCTCCAACGTGATCGTATATTCCACCTTTAGCCATAGATGAGAGTGATTTTGTAACTATTTTTAAAGATTCTTCATCAGAAGGTTCATTCCAAATATTTAATAACAAGTTATGTAATAGAGGTTGAGGAAATTTAGGAAATGATCCGAATCCTCCATTGATATCATCATATTCTGATTTCAAAGATTTTAACGCTTCGTTAAATATTTTTGAATCTGGTTTTTCTGATTTAAATTTTTCTTCTAACTGGATTTTTAACATTGTAGTTAATTTTTCACTGGACTTTAAGACATCTTCTTGTTTGTTTAAATAAATGTCAGATAAAGATTTTATTAAATCTAAAAACCCAGGCATTCCATGTCTACTATTTTTAGGAAAATAAGTTCCTCCATAAAATGGTTTTCCTTCAGGAGTTAGGAAAACACTCATGGGCCAACCTCCTTGACCAGAGAGAATTTGTACAGAAGCCATATAAATCGAATCTATGTCAGGTCTTTCTTCTCTGTCGACTTTAATGTTTACAAAATTTTTATTTAGTAATTCTGCTACTTCTAAATCTTCAAAGCTTTCTTTTTCCATTACATGACACCAATGACAAGAAGAATAACCAATACTTATAACTACTAACTTGTTTTCTTTTTTAGCTTTTTCTAAATTTTGTTTATTCCAAGGATTCCAGTCGACAGGATTATAAGCATGCTGAAGCAGGTATGGACTAGTTTCGTTAATTAAATTATTACTCATTTTAGAAGTTTGTGTATTGCAGGAGTTAATCATAGTCATTAACAATAAAAAAAAGGAAATAACTTTTTTCATATAATCAAAAGTACAAAATGAAATTATTATTCATTAATTGCCTCAACAACTTCTACTTTTCCTTTTAGCAATTTTTTAAGCATATTTTCAATTCCATTTTTTAAAGTAATAGTTGATGACGGACATCCGCTACAGGCTCCTTGAAGAATTACACTAACAGATTTATTTGTTTTATTATATGATTTAAACATGATATTGCCTCCATCGGCTGCAACGGCCGGTTTAATATATTCATCTAGTATAAAGATTATTTCTTTTGATGTTTCATCTAAGTTGTCTTGATCAATTACCTCTACCTTTTGATAATCATCATCCAAAATTTTATTATCTCTTTCTAGATATTCTTTAATAAAATTTCTTATTGTTAATGTAATATCATCCCAAGAAGAAATATCATATTTTGTTATAGAAATAAAATTTTTATCAATAAAAACACTTTTAACAAAAGGAAAATTAAAAAGCTTTAATGCTAGGGGTGAGTTTTTGCATTCATCAATAGAATTAAATTCTATTTGAAAGTCAACAAGTTTCTTGTTTGCTACGAACTTTAGTACTGCAGGGTTTGGCGTGCTTTCTGAATAGATGCTTATGGGGGTTTTCTTATCACTACTATTTTCTGAGATAATAGTATTCCCTTGATTGAGATAATCTTCAATTTTTTTAGCAACTTCATCTTGAACATCTTCCCACTGAACAACATTAAATCTTTCTATTGCAATAAAATTGGAGGCAACATATATTTTTTTAACAAACGGATAATAAAATAACTCCTTAGCCAATGGGGAGTTAGCAGCTTCATCAATATTATTGAATTCATAGTTTTGATGATTTGTAATAAATTCATTTATTTCAAATTTTACTATAAATTTATTTCTTGTTTTACAGACAGAAACTTTGTACTTGCTCATATTAAACTTTTGACAAAAGTAATAAAATGTAGCGTATACATAAAATCAATTACTAGGTATAATGTCTTATAAAATTTATATATTTGATCGACTAAAATTACCATGTGACTATTTTTTTAATATTGTCTATGATTTTTGTCAATAATTTGTTTTATGGATTTTAAAAAGAAAATATTATGCTTCTCTTTATTTTGTGCAACCTTTCTATCAGCTAATGCACAGGAAGGATTGCCTATATATTCTGATTATTTGACTGATAACTATTATTTGTTATATCCTTCTATGGCAGGAGTTTCAAATTGTGGTAAGGTGAGAGTTACTGGTAGACAACAATGGTTTGATCATGAAAAGGCTCCTCAATTGCAGACTATTAGTGTAAATACAAGAATTGGAGATTCTAGATCTGCTATTGGAGCTATTGTTTTTAATGATATGAATGGATATCATTCACAAAAGGGAGCTTATCTAACATACGCACATCATATTTTATTTTCAAGAAGTGAATTAGATTTAGACATGCTATCATTTGGAATTAGTGCCGGAATGATTCAATATAAGCTTGATGAAACTTCTTTTTTAGCTGGAGGATTTGATCCAATTATTGCTGGAGTAGAACAAAGTGCAACAGATTTTAATATTGATTTTGGATTCTCATACCAATATTTAGAATTTTATGCACATGCTTCTATTAAAAATTTACTTAATAACGATGGTATAAATTTTAATGAACAAGGGCTGAGTTATAATAATTTAAGAACATATTTATTTTCTACTGGTTATTTATTTAGTGATGCTTCAGAAGAATGGAATTTTGAGCCATCATTTATGTTTGCTTATAAGGATGCAACACAAGAGACATTCTTGGACACAAACTTCAAAGTGTATAAAGAATTAGATTTTGGAAGAATTTGGGCTGGATTATCATATAGAAGAAGTTTTGATGGGGCAGAATATAGTTCTGAAGATGCATTAGGAAATATAACTACTCAAGCGCAAAAATTAGAATATATAACTCCTTTATTAGGTTTAGAAGTTAATAGTTTTGTCTTTGCTTATAATTACTCATATCAGTCAAATTCCATAGTCTTTGATAATGGCGGATATCATCAAATTACATTAGGATTTAATTTTGGGTGTAGAAAAGAAAGATATGATTGTAATTGTCCTTGGATAAAATAATTTAGAAATCTAAGGAATTAACTTCTCCATTTGAATTAATAATATTTCTAATTATTTCAGTATTCCCATTTGCATATACTTTATTTTTATAATTACTTTTTAAGGAGTTTTCAAGATTTTCGCTTTTCAATATTTTTTTTATTTGTTTTGCAATGGCTTTATTAGGATCTTGAATTGTTATTTTTTCAGGTATTATTTGTCTAATAATTGGAATGAGAAAATGATAATGTGTGCATCCTAATACTAATTGATCAATATTTGAATCTAACATTGGATCTATATAGGATTTTAAAAGCTGCTTTGTATTTTCTTTATTAATATTCCCTTTTTCAATCAGATTAACCAATCCAAAACCAATTTGTTCAATAATTTCAATATTATCAGAGAATTTGTTCGAGGTTTGATTAAACAAATTACTAGTTAGTGTCATTTCAGTTGCCAGTACTCCTATTTTATTAGTTTTAGTATTAAGAATTGCTGGCTTAATAGCAGGCTCAATTCCTATAACTGGAACTGAAAATGAATTTCTAATTTCTTTGATAGCATTAGTTGTGGCAGTATTACATGCAATAACTATTATTTTGCAGTTCATTTCAATTAATACTGAAGCATTTTTTAGACTCAGCTTTATAATTTCACTAATGTTCTTATTTCCGTAAGGACAGTTTTTATTATCTGCTAAATAAATAGTGTTTTCATTTGGAAGGACTCTATTTATTTCTTTTAAAATAGATAAACCTCCAATTCCAGAATCAAATATGCCTATAGGACTATTATTCATTTTATTAAAATAAAAAAGCTGTCTTTGACAAGACAGCTTTTTAAATACATTAGTAACAATTTATTAAAATCCTAATTCTCTTTTAACATCTTCAATTAAATTCTTTCCATCTGCTAAAATTACCCCTTGGCCTTGTGTTGAATCAAGAACATAATCGAATCCCTGAGCTTTAGCAACCTTAACTATTGCAGCTTGAGCTTTTTCAGTAATAGGTTTTAATAAATCAAATTCTTTTTTTTGCAATTCTTGTTGTGCTTGATTCTGATATTGACGAATACTTTGTTCCATCCCTTGAACTTCTTGTAGCCTTCTAGCATTCTCTTCATCTGTTTGAGCTGATGCTTCAGTATCATATTGCTTAACTTTACTTTGTAATTCTGCTGCCATAGTTTGTATATCATTCTCATAGGTTTTAGCAAGTTTTTCAAGCTCTGCTTTTGCCTCGTTCATTTCTGGCATAGATGACACTAATTCAGTGCTATTAATATGAGCTACTTTGCTTTGTGAGTTGACAGCAAAACTTATGGTTACACATAATATCAATAATAAAATTTTAATTTTTCTCATTTTTTTTATTTGTTTCAGTTATTATTATTTTTTATAAAGGTACTATCTTTTACTTTTCTTGAAGCAAGAATTTTTTCTTTTCTTTCTCGCAACATTTTTTCTCTTAATTCTTTTGCGCTTAAAACTTTTTCAGGTTTTGGGACATCTGTTTTACCTTCCTCCTCAACTTCATCTAAATCTTCAGCTTCTAGATTACTGGCTATGATTTTATCTTCTTCTTCAGCCTGTCGTTTTTCTCTTCTTGAATCTAATTGTTTTCTATTGTTAGTCCTTGTTATTATTCTTAATATCTGGTCACTAATATCAAATTTTCTATCTGAGTATAACATAACAATATCAGCAGATTTATCAAAAATGAAATCGTATTTTCTTGATTTTGCAATTTCTTTTATTGCTATGAAAATTTGATCTTGAATTGGCTGTATTAGTTGTTTCCTTTGAATAATTAGATCACCTCTTGGGCCAAATCTTTTTTGCTGGTAATCTAAAATTTCATTTTTTTCAATTTCTATTTCTTCTTCCTTTTCCTCGATTAGCTCTTCTGTAAGCAATAATCTCTCAGCATTTAAAGCTTCTTTTTTATTATTTAGATCAGAAAATCTATTTTCAATTTCTCTCTTCCATCGATTTGCTTTTTCCTCTAATTGATCTCTTGTTTCTTCATATTCAGATAGATTTTGTAATATATATTCAGTATCTACATATCCAATTCTGACCCCTCTTTGACTAAATGTATAGCTGGAGATTAAAAGTGCAGCGATTAGAATTATAAATTTCTTCATTTTGAATATTTTACGATTATTAAACGAAATATATAGGAATATATTTTAGCATATAATTATTTATTATTAGAATGATTGACCAATTATAAAGTGAGTTTCCCATCCATGTTTTTTAGATTGTCCTGGAACAGCATCAAATCCATGGCCAAAATCTATACCAAGCAATCCAAACGCAGGCATAAATAAGCGAACACCCAGTCCTGCAGAACGTTTAATTAGAAATGGATTAAAATCTCTAAAGCTATTATATGAATTACCTCCTTCAATAAATGCAAGTGCAAATATTTTAGCTTGTTCTCCAAGGCTTATTGGATATCTCATTTCTAAAGAATATTTATTATAAATGGTCCCTCCATCTTGATTTGATAATGACTGATTAGGATAACCACGAAGGGCTATAGTTTCTCTTCCATCTAAACTATACATACCCAATCCATCTCCACCTAAGAAAAATCTTTCAAAAGGTATAATCCCTCTATCATTGTTATAAGCTCCAAGAAAACCAAACTCAAAAGCAGGTCGTAATACTAATTTTTTTGTTAATGCCGCAAACCATTCACCTTTAAATTTAATTTTATAAAATTCAAGCCATTTATATCTTTCTTGATCTATTTCAGCTATCCTATCTGATGCAGTGGTATTA
Organism: uncultured Flavobacteriales bacterium; assembly: GCA_913031385.1. GTDB lineage: Bacteria > Bacteroidota > Bacteroidia > Flavobacteriales > Flavobacteriaceae. The sequence goes on from CAJWCT010000016.1 coordinate 5,962, forward strand.
TTTGGATCATTCGCAAGATCATCTACTAACTGCTCTCTTTCATCTTTTAATGCAGTGTAATCAACCTTATTAACAGCTGAATATGGAAATGAGAGTTTTGCAGATAAACTAAAACTTGAACCACCTGTTGGATATATAGGATCAGTAAAAGTATTATTTCTACTCAGGGATACAGTATAGGATAGATTATTAGAAGATCCATTACCAAATGTGAATAACCCTGTATTGTAATCATTTAAATTATAATATTGAAACCCAATATACTGTCCAAGAGTGAAATAATCATCGGGGACAGCTAATCTTTTAGCCAGTCCAACAGATATACCACTTATATTAAATGATTTTGATTTATCTGCCTTATATGTAACTGGATTAAACAAAAATTGTTTTGTTTGAGATAATTGAACTGAGAATTGAACAGGTTTTTTGCCCCCTAACCAAGGTTCAGTAAAACTGAAACTATTTTGGGTGTAAAATCTGCTTGCTTGTAATCTTAAAGAGAGCTTTTGACCATCACCCATAGGAACTGGATTATATGCTTCTTTATTAAATAAATCTTTAGCAGCAAAATTATTAAATGATAATCCTAATGTTCCAATAAAACCACCACCACCATAACCACCTTGTAATTCAATTTGACTAGATCCTCTTTCAACAACTGTATATTCTAGATCAACAGTCCCATCATTTGGATTTACATTTTTAAAATCAGGAGAGATTAATTGTGCATCAAAAAAGCCAAGTTGTCCAAGTTCTCTAATAGTCCTTATTACATTTGATTTACTATATAATTGACCAGGTCGAGTTCTTATTTCCCTATATATTACGTGATCGTTTGTCTTATCATTTCCAACAACAGAAACTTTATTAAAATAAGCAGGCTTACCTTCATTAATTCTAATTTCAAGATCTATTACATTTCCATCAGCACTAACCTCAACAGGAGTTACAGATGAAAATAAATATCCACTATTTTGATATAAATTAGATAAATCATCAGAGTCTGGATCTGAATCATCAGCAATTCTTTTTTCTAGTTCTACACCATTGTATGTATCCCCTTCTTTAACTTTCAATATTTGATCCAATTGTTCATCAGTATATACAGAATTTCCCAGATAATTTATTTTTCCAAATGTATATTTTTCTCCCTCCTGTAATTTGATTTTTAATGTAATAGAATTTTCGTCATATGTTACAATAGTATCTGAGATAATTCTGGCATCTCTAAAACCATTTTCTTTATATTTATCTACCAGACTAACTAAGTCTTCTTTAAAATCATCTTCAATATACTTTGATCTTTTCCAAAATCTGTAAATTTTTGATTTTTTGGTATTTTTCATTGATTTTTGAAGAGACTTTGAGCTTAAATTATCTATTCCATCAAATACAATTTTTTTAATTTTTATCTTACTGCCTTTATTAATGTCTAATGATATTTTCACCTTAGATTTATTTGTTGAGTCAATTATCTCTTCAGTAAGTATATTCACCTTTGTGTTTAAAAAACCTTTTTTCTTATACTTATTCTCTAGGTAATTCTTAGTAGTTGTAATTAAATTCTCAGTTACTTTAACTCCTATCTGTAACTTATTTTCTTTAATTATATCTTCGTGTTTTCTTTTTTTAACTCCACTAATTTCAAGTTTAGTTAATTCAGGTAAATCAATCAGTTTTATTTCTAAATCAACAATATTGTCTAATTGTTTAACTCTAAATACTTCAACTGAGCTAAAGAGATTTGATTCCCATAATTTTTTTATTGCTGAACTAATTTTTTCCCCAGGAATTGATATTTCATCACCTTCTCTAAGTCCTGAATAGGTAATAATTGTAATAGGACTGAAAGAAGTATTCCCTGAGACAGTTATTTCTCCAATTATACTTTTACTGGATTTATTTTCTTCCTGAGAAAATAAATTTATACTGAAAGAGATTGACAAAAGAAGTATGAGAAAAAATTTAATTTTCAATTTTAATCTTTCTTTAATTAATCTGTTTACTGGTTTTTCCAAATCTGCGCTCTCTTTGTTGATAATTTACAATTGCTTCATAAAGATCTTCTTTAGAAAAGTCAGGCCACAGCTTTTTTGTAAAGTAAAGCTCAGCATAAGCAATTTGCCATAATAAGAAGTTACTAATTCTTTTTTCACCACTTGTTCTTATTAATAAATCTACATCTGGTAAATAATGAGTGTAAAGATGCTGATTTATTACGGATTCGTCAATATTTTTTAAGGAAATTAAGTTATTTTTAACTTTATCTCCAATTGCTTGCATAGCATCTACAATTTCTTTTCTTGCCCCATAACTTAGTGCGACCGTTAAGGTCATCTTGTTATTATTCTGTGTTTTTTTAGTTACTTTAATAAGATATGATGATAACCTTTTAGGGAGTTTTTCCAAATTTCCAATTATTTTAAATCTGATATTATTCTTGGTTAGAGTTTCTAATTCTTGATTTAGAGAAGTTAGAAGTAATTTCATTAAAAAATTTATTTCTAATTTTGGTCTATTCCAATTCTCAGTTGAGAATGCAAATAGGGTGAGATTTTTAATACCTAATTCAGCACATGCTTCAACTACTTTTCTTACAGATTTTCTTCCTTCTTTATGTCCATGATTCCTACTCTTATTTCTTTTTTTTGCCCATCTTCCATTGCCATCCATTATTATAGCAATATGATTTGGGATAGAATCAATAATAATGTCCTTCTTTAAGCTCATTTTATATTACAGTAACACGGTTGTCTTCCAAATGTATAGGTTAAATTAAATCCTGAAAACATATACCAATCATTATTATTTTCATTACCAAAAGTATAATTAAAATCTTCATTATATGGAAGACTGCCATCTATTTTATCAGAAAAGGTATATCTAGCTCCTATTTCAAATGATAAAATAATTTTTTCAAATATTCTATATTTTATTCCTAGTACCATTGGAATTCCAAAGCTCCATTCATAATCATCGCTGTTCTGAAGATTATTTCCATTAAATAATAAATTTTCATATTTAGAATAAATTATTCCTGAATAGATATAAGGAGTGAATATGACATCATATTCATGTAGATTATAGTCAAAAAAATTGAATTCCATTCCTGCTGATAGTTCTTTTAAACTACTACTAAAATTATAACCACGCTCATTTCTTCTAGGATCATCAGAGTCTAGATCGTTAGCGCTAATTGTTGCTGAAACAAATGAAAATCTATAAGAATGTCTTGGACTCCTATTCCATTTGATAATTCCTCCAAACGCAGATTTATTAGGGTTAATAAATGTAGTATTGCCTACATCTCCAATAAAATTAGTTCCCCCAATAGTACCTCCAATCTCATATATTTGACTATTACAAAACTGATAGTTAAATATTATAATTAATATAAATTGTACTAATCTTAATGAACCTGACTTGATTTTGAATACCATTAACTCTAGATAAAAATTTAATTATAAAACTACTGTCAATTAATTTTATTGTTTAGTTCCTCTTATCTTTTCCCCAGAATAACTTCTCTCTTAATGTCTTAAGGAAATTTTCTTTCTCTAATTCAATCATTTTTATTGTATGCGATGCCTTTTTTATAGATATTATATTTTCATTACTAAGAGTGGTTATTTTGGAATCTAGTGAGACAAAGAATTCATTTTCTCTACCACTGATTTTTATACTAATCTTTGTGTTATCAGGGATAACCAATGGCCTAGCATTCAAATTGTGAGGTGCTATTGGAGTAATAACTAGATTTTTTGAATCAGGCATTATTATTGGACCACCACAACTTAGAGAATATCCAGTTGATCCAGTAGGGGTCGCAATAATTAAACCATCAGCCCAGTAAGTATTAAGATAATCATCATTTAATTTAGTCTCAATCGTAATTAATGATGTAGTATTTTTTCTAGTTATACTTATTTCATTAAGAGCATAGCCTAATTTTTTTGTTTTCCCATTCTTAGTTGTTGATGAAATTGCAACTAAAGTCCTTTCAGATATTTCATATTTTTTATTAATTATTGCATTAATTGCTGCATCAATTTTAGTGACTTTAATTTTTGCAAGGAACCCCAATCTTCCAGTATTTACCCCTATTATAGGAATTGAGAGATTGTTAATATAGGATGCAGCCCTTAGTATTGTGCCATCACCACCTATGCAGATTGCAAAATCAAATGACTTATCCAGTTTAGAGAAAGCCCCAACATGTGTTGGAAAAGAACTATATTTTTTTTGCCCCATATTTTCTATAGACTTTTCATCTATGAATACATCTATAGATTTATTACGTAATTTTTTTATAGTTGAAAGGAAATGTTTTGAAGAATAATTCTTATATAAGTTTGTAAATACTGCTACTTTCATCAACTTCTAAATATTAAAAAATATTCTATTATAATAGGATATAAAATCATGATGCAAATTAATTAAAATTATGTTAGTTTTAGGTGTAACTAGTTTGTATTTTCATATAAAATTTTAACATGACCAAGCTAAGTGTTAATATCAATAAAATAGCAACTCTTAGAAATTCTAGAGGAGGAGATTATCCAAACCTTATAAATTTTGCAAAAAAAATACAATCCTTTGGGGCAGACGGAATAACTGTTCATCCAAGGCCAGATGAAAGACATATAAAATATTCAGATGTTTACAATTTAAGGCCAGTTGTTTACAAGGAATTTAATATTGAAGGAAACCCTATCAAGAAATTTATTGATATGGTGATTAGGAATAAACCAGATCAAGTTACTTTAGTCCCTGATGCTGAATCTGATTTAACTTCATCTGCTGGGTGGAACACTGTGAAACATAAAAATTATTTAAAAGAAATAGCATCAGAATTGAATTCTAATGGAATAAGAACATCAATTTTTTTAGACCCCGAATTAAAATATATAGAACCTCTCAATGAAATAGGTGCCGACAGGATTGAGTTTTACACCGAAGGTTTTGCAAAGAATTATAAAATAAATAAGGAAAAAGCCATAGAACCATATACAAAATGTGCTAAACTTATTAATGAAATGGGAATTGGAATTAATGCAGGTCATGACTTATCATTGGATAATATATTGTTCTTTAAAAATAACATTGAAAATTTGCTTGAGGTTTCTATTGGCCATGCATTAATTGCTGAGAGTTTAGACTTGGGAATTGAAACTGTTATAAAAAAATATTTATCATATCTTAAATAAATGTTATTACATTCAAGGATTATTGGTGAAGGAAATAATATAATAGTTATTTTACACGGTCTTTTTGGGTCTGGAGATAATTGGAAAACATATGCAAACAAATTAGAGGGCGAAGGATTTTGTATACATCTAATAGACCAAAGAAATCACGGCAGAAGTTTTCATAGTAATGAATTCAACTACAATCTTCTTGTAAAAGACCTAAAATATTATTTAGATCATAATAAAATTCATAATTGTATTTTGATAGGCCATTCAATGGGGGGAAAAACAGCAATGAATTTTGCTTTAAAACATACAGAATATGTTTCAGAGTTAATCATCATTGACATAGCACCAAAACATTACCCTATTCATCATGATAAAATTATTGAAACACTAGTTTCCTTAGACTTGAATTCAATTTCCTCTAGGGGAGAAGCTGAACAGAAATTATCAAAACATATTGATGATATCCAAATGAAAAATTTTTTACTAAAAAATCTTTATTGGATTCATAAAGATAAACTTGCTTTCAGATTTAATTTGTCTTCATTATCTAATAATATATCTAATATAGGTGAAGGAGTTCAGCATGAATCTAATTTTTTAAATAACACACTATTTCTCAAAGGAGAATATTCTAATTATATTAATGATAATGATAAGATTGAAATAACAAAATATTTTCCTAAAGCTTCAATTATAACGATTCCAAATTCAAATCATTGGTTGCATATTGATAATCCAGATAATTTTTTTGATATAATTCTAGATTTCATAAGAGATAAATACTAGTAATTAACTTTGATGCCTTTTAAAAAAAGTGTATTTTCGCAAACCTGTTTTTACCTCTGTAAATGAAAATAGTATCAAACTATATTGATAAGCTTAACGGCAAAATAACAATTGAAATTGACAAAAAAGACTACGCCGAACAAGTGAATAGTGTATTGCAGAAATATTCACAAACGGCAAATGTCCCTGGATTCAGGAAAGGCCATGTTCCAATGGGTTTAATAAAAAAACAATACGGAAGGGCTGTTATCATGGATGAGGTGAATAAGCTTATAGACAAGGAATTAAGAGATTATATAAAAGACAATGAAATAGATATGCTCGGAGGCCCTATCCCTATTCCTCAAGACAATATTAATTGGGATTCTGATAAAATAACTTTTGAATTTGAAGTAGGATTAACCCCAAAATTTGATATTAAACTAAAATTTAAAAAACCTATTACAAATTATATTGTTAAAGCGGATGAAAAAATGATTAATGAGCAGATAAGTAGTATTCAAAAGCAATATGGTAAACTAACGACTAAAATAAATATCGAGAAGAATTGTGATATTACAGGAGTTTTTATTTATGAAGATGATATTAATAATAAGTCAACCTTCAATTTAAATAGAATTAAGAAAAAGACTACTATAAAAAAACTTTTAGGATTAAAAGTTGGTGAATCTGTGACACTTGAGACTAAGGGTTTATTTGATGATCATCATGAATTAATTCGGGTACTTAATATTTCTCATGATAGAGCAAAAGACATCGATATTGAAGTTAAGCTAAATATTGAAGAAATTAATTATAAAGAGGCAGCAGATCTAGATCAGGAATTGTTTGATAAAATATATGGGAAGGATGTTATAAAAAGTATAACTGAATTAAAAGAAAAAATTTCCAATGATATTGAAAAGCAGTTTATTAATCAGACTGATCAGAAGTTAATGAATGATATTATAGAAAACTTAATTGAGAATACTAAATTCAAGCTACCTTCAGAATTTTTAACCAAATGGATTAAGATAAATTCAGAAAAGAAAATTAGTGATAAAGACGCTAAGGAAGAATATGAAAAATCTGAAAAAGGCATGAAATACCAATTAATAGAAAGTAAATTAGTAACTGACAATAATTTACAAGTTAATTTTGATGACCTAAAATCTTACACAAGGGGCTTAATCAAAGCTCAAATGAATCAATATGGTCAATCTAATCCTTCTGATAAGGAGTTAGACGATGTAGTTGCAAGAGTTTTACAAAATAAAGATGAAATTAAAAGGTTAACGGAGCAATTAACTAGCAATAGGATATTAACTTTCTTTAAAGAGAATACTAATATTAAAACAAAAGAATTATCCTATGAAAAGTTCATAAAAGAAGCATATTCTTCCTAATTTAAAATTACTATATTTATAATTAAATAATTGAATAGATAAATGGACTTTGCCAAAGAATTTGAAAAATTTGCTACTAAAGATCAAGGGATTAGTAGTACTTATTACAATAAAATAATAAGTAGTATGTATCCTGTTGGACTTACTCCCAATATTATTGAGGAACGACAAATGAATATAGCCATATTTGATGTCTTTTCAAGATTAATGATGGATAGAATAATATTTTTAGGAACTGGAATAAATGATCAAGTAGCAAATATTATACAAGCTCAATTATTGTTTTTAGAAAGCACAGATTCATCTAAAGATATTCAGATTTATGTTAATTGTCCAGGGGGAGGTGTTTATGCCGGACTAGGAATTTATGACACTATGCAATTGATAAAACCTAATGTAGCTACAATATGTACTGGGATGGCAGCTTCAATGGGAGCAGTTCTTTTGTGTGCTGGAGAAAAAGGTAAAAGGAGCGGATTAACTCATTCAAGAGTTATGATACACCAGCCTGTTGGAGGAATTCATGGTCAAGCAAGTGATATTGAAATTACTGCTAAGGAAATACTAACTCTAAAGGAGGAACTTTACAATATTATTAGCAAACATACTGGACAGGATTATAAGAAGGTGTATGCAGATAGCGATAGAGATTATTGGATGAAATCTGACAAGGCTCTTGAATATGGAATGATAGATGAAATATTAACTAAAGAATAAATTCTTCAATGAGTAAGTCTGAGCTACACTGTTCTTTTTGTGGTAAGAAAAAAGCTGAGACAGTTTTGTTAATTGCCGGAATAGATGCACATATATGTGATGAGTGTATCGAACAAGCAAATGGAATTATTCTCCAAGAATCAAAACAAGAGAAAGCAACTGAATCAAAAGATTCTGAGTTATTAAAGCCTCAACAGATTAAAAGTTTTTTAGACGACTATATTGTTGGACAAGACTACACAAAAAAAATTATTTCTGTATCTGTATATAATCATTATAAAAGAATAAACCAATTAGTATCAGATGAAATTGAAATTGAAAAGAGCAATATCATCATGGTTGGTAAAACAGGAACTGGAAAAACATTGATTGCAAGAACAATTGCAAAGATGTTAGATGTTCCTTTAGCTATCGTTGATGCAACAGTCCTTACTGAAGCCGGATATGTTGGTGAAGACGTTGAAGGGATATTAAGTAAGCTTTTGCAAGCTGGAGATTACAGTGTTGAAAAAGCTGAAAGAGGAATTGTATTCATTGATGAGATTGACAAAATAGCTAGAAAAAGTGATAATCCATCTATTACTAGAGATGTTTCTGGAGAAGGAGTTCAACAAGCATTATTAAAATTATTAGAAGGTACTATAGTAAATGTCCCACCAAAAGGAGGAAGAAAACATCCAGATCAGAAATTCATTGAGATTAATACTGAAAAAATACTATTCATTGCAGGAGGAGCTTTTGATGGAATTGAAAAATTAATTTCAAAAAGATTAAATTTTAATGTAATTGGATATAAATCTATTAAGGTAGATACTATTTCAAATCAAAATATACTCCAATTTATTAATCCAAAAGATTTGAAAGAATTTGGATTAATACCTGAAATAATTGGCAGATTACCAGTGGTAACTTACATGGATCCTTTAAATAAAGAAGCACTTAGAAAAATACTAACAGAACCAAAAAACGCCCTCATTAAACAGTTCATTAAATTATTTGAAATGGATGGAATAGAATTAAAGATTGATGAACTAGCATTAGATCTTATAGTTGAGAAAGCTGTTGATTATAATTTAGGAGCAAGAGGCCTTAGATCTCTATGTGAAGAAATTTTGAATGATGCAATGTTTAATTTGCCTGGCAGTGATAAGAAAAGACTACATATTACTAAAAAATATGCAGAAGGACAATTATCTAGAATTAGTCTAGAAAGATTAAAGGCTGCATCCTAACCATTCAGCTTAATTAATTCTTCAATGAGATCTCTATTATTGGCTAATCTTGGCACTTTATTTTGACCTCCAATTTTATTTTTTTTATTAAGCCATTTAAAGAAAACGCCTTTTTTCCCAATTATTACTTTAGGAGGATTAAGCGTAAAATCTTTATATCTCTTTGCCTCATAATCTGAATTTTCATCTTTTAAAGCATTATCTATTTCCTGCTCAATACTTATGTTTTTTGGTATTGAATTTTTAAATTCAATAAACCATTCATGGCCTCCTTTCTCTTTCCCTTTCATAAAAATTGGAGCTACTGTATAATCTACTATTTCTAGATTATTTTTTTTACATATTTTACTAATAGTATTATCGGTGTTTTCAATAATAACTTCCTCTCCAAAAACATTAATATAATGTTTTGTTCTACCTGTAACAGTAATTCTATATGGACATTTAGATGTAAATTTTATTGTATCACCAATCTCATATCTCCAAAGGCCAGCATTTGTTGAAATTAGCATAGCATAGTCTTCATTTAATTTAACCTCTTCTAAGGGTATAATTGTATTTTCTTTGGACTTGTATGAACTCATAGGTATAAATTCATAATAAATACCATAATCTAACATTAATAATAATTCATTTGAATTATTTTCATATTGTATTGCAAAAAATCCTTCAGAAGCATTATATATTTCATAGTACTTCATTTTGTCATTGCCAATTATAGATTTATATTGATTTATATAGGGTTTAAAATTTACACCCCCATGAAAATAAACTTCTAAATTTGGCCAAATTTCAATAATAGTTTTCTTTTTAGATTCCTGTAAAATCCTGTTTAATACTACAAGCATCCATGATGGAACTCCTGCAAGACTAGTAACATTTTCTGGGATAGTTTCATCAATAATTGCTTTTATTTTATTTTCCCAGTCATGAATTAATGTTGTTTTGTTACTAGGAGTACTACCAAATTCAAGCCATAAAGGCATGTTCTCAATTAAAATTGCAGATAGATCTCCATAATAGGTCCCATTTTTTTCATACGGAGATTTACTTCCACCAAGCCTTAAACTTTTTCCTGTAAATAACATTGAGTCTTCATTATTGTTTAGGTACAAGCATAAAAGATCTTTGCCTGCTGCATAGTGACATTCATCTAAGGATTCTTGACTAACAGGGATAAATTTACTTTTAGAATTTGTAGTACCACTAGATTGAGCAAACCACTTAATTTTGCTTGGCCAAAAAATATTATTTTCTCCTTTTCTTGCTCTATCTATCTTCTCTGCAAAATCTTCATATTTGAATACAGGGACTCTATTAGAAAAATCATGGTAATTCTTAATAGAATTAAAATCATACTGTTTACCTATTGATGTGTCTTTTGCCGTATTTACAAGATTTAATAAAATATCATTTTGAACTTCATTAGGGTATTTAATGAACAATTCAATTTGATGATATCTTTTTTTTAAAAACCAGGATGCAATCGAATTTATAAATGGATTTGACACTTTTTTTCTTACTTTTATTCAACTAAATTTAGCAAATTTTCATGCATTTTCAAGGCGTAATAAAAAAAATGATTTCTGAATTTGATAGTCCTGTAAGGTATTATTTGAATTTTGAAGATGATATGTTATGCATGAATCAATTATTAAATAAGGAAATAAAAATAAAATCTATAGGATATCAATGTCTTTCATGCAGTTCAGATATTGAAATATATAGACAGGGGTATTGTAAAAATTGTTTCTTTGAAGTGCCACAGGCTGCTGATTGGATAATTAAGCCTGAATTGAGTAAAGCTCATTTAAATATTGAAGAACGAGATCTTAATTATGAAAAAGAGATTCAACTTCAACCTCATATTGTATATTTAGCCAATACAGGAAATATAAAGGTTGGAGTGACGAGAAAAAGTCAGACACCATATAGATGGATTGATCAAGGAGCACATCAGGCTATTGAAATTTTAGAAGTACCGAATAGATATCTAGCAGGTATTGCTGAGATATCAATCAAAAAATATATTTCTGATAAAACAAATTGGCGAAAGATGCTAATTAATAAAAAAACAAGTGAGAATATATTAAATTACAAAAGTCAAGCTAAAAACTTCATTCCAAATAATCTATTGCATTACTTCACAGAAAAGGATAAGATAATTGATATAAATTTCCCAATACTAGAATCCCCATCTAAGCCAGAATCTTTGAAATTGAAAAATGATCACGTTATTAAAGGAGTTTTAAAAGGTATTAAAGGGCAATATTTAATATTTGAAGAAAATAAAGTTTTGAATGTTAGAGCACATGAGGGGTATTTAATCCAAATTTCTCTCTAATCAATATTGATTTCTTCATTTATTTTCAGATTAAACCTTCTTCTAAACAAATAAACACCTAGATATAGGAATGGCGTATCAATTATTGCAATGAGAACTTTAAATAGAAATCCTGAAATTAGCAAACCTAGAAACTGATCCCACATGAGAACATTTGACAAACATAAAAGAAGAATAATTGTAAATGTGTCAATAAATTGTGAGAAAAATGTAGAAAAGTTATTTCTTAGCCATAGCATTTTTCCTTTAGTTAGATTTTTCCAAAAATGATAAATTTGTATATCAATATATTGAGCAAACAAATAACTCATCATACTTGCAAATACAGCTATAACTGTACTTCCAAAAACAGTGTTAAATAGTTCATCATTTACTGGCGATCCATTTATTGCAGGCACTGAATTGGCAATATATATAATTAATATTGAAAAAATTGAAGCAAAAATTCCTACAGTTACAATTGAATTAGCCTTTTTCTTTCCATAGATTTCACTTATTAAATCTGTTATTAAAAATGTTATTGGATAGGGAAGAATCCCAACTGATAATTCAAATAATTTTTCTCCAAAAATATTTATTTCAAAGGGATGCCAATAAAAGAATTTTTGAAAAATTAAATTTGAGACGACTAAAGATGTTATAAATAAGGATCCTAAAATCAAATATATATTTTGGGCCAATAATTTATCTTGTTTTTTCATAAATTTTATACAACCAAAGATAATAAATGAATTTCTTTTATTTAATTTGCTCATAGACTATGGATGATTACAAAAAAATACATATATCAATAGGATCAAATATTGGGGATAAATTAAAAAACCTTGAGAAGGCAATAGAATTAATTCATCTAAAGATAGCAGTTGTTAAATCTATCTCCAGTATTTATAGGGCAGAATCAATAGGATTTAAAGGTGACGATTTTCTAAATATCTGCATTAGTATATTTTCAAATGAGACCCCCAGCTATATAATGCAAAACCTATTAGATATTGAAGAAACTTTGGGAAGAGTAAGAAGTAAAAAAAATACACCTGAGTCTAGAATTATAGATATAGATATCGTCTTTATCGAAGACATGGTTATAGATTCTAGTTTGCTAGAGGTGCCTCATCCAAAAATGCAAAACAGAAAATTTGTACTAATACCATTATTAGAAATAGATCCAAAAATAAATCATCCAATTACTAAGGAAAGCATTCCAGAAATGTTAAGAAATTGCAAGGATACTAGTCAAGTTGAAAAAACTAATTTAAAAGTTCTCAATCCTAAGGAGAATATAAAAATAAGCAGGTATAAATATATTGCGATAGAGGGAAATATTGGAGCTGGTAAAACTAGCTTATCAAAAAAAATAGCAATTGATTTCAATTCAAAATTAATACTAGAAAGATTTGCAGACAACCCATTTCTGCCAAAATTCTATAATGATCCTGAAAGATATGCTTTTACTCTTGAGATGTCTTTTTTATCTGAAAGATATCAGCAGATTTCAGAGGATTTATCTCAGTTAAATATTTTTAATGAGCTAATAATAAGTGACTATGATATTCACAAATCACTAATTTTTTCGAAAGTAAATTTAAATGTAGATGAGTTCTCTTTATACAGAAAACTTTTTTATGACATGTATAAGGAAACGCTTAAGCCAGACTTATTTGTCTTTCTAAATCAAGATATACCTCAGTTACAGAAGAATATTAGCAGCAGAGGAAGAGACTATGAAAATAAAATTAGTAATGAATATCTTTCAAAAATAAATTCAGAATATTTTGAATTTTTTAAGTCTAGGCCAGATCTTAACATTAAGATAATAGATATAACAAACTTAGATTTCGTTGAGAATAGATTGGATTACTTATCTGTTTTAGATGAAATAACTAGTTGATTTTATTATAAACATCCCATAAAACAATTCCAACTGATACTGATATATTAAATGAGTGCTTAGTACCATACTGGGGAATTTCAACAACTTCATCACTTGCATTAATTACTTCTTGAGAAATACCATTGATCTCATTCCCAAAAACAAATGCGTAATTTGCATTTTTCTCATACTTAAAATTATTAAGAGCTGTTGCATTTTCTGCTTGTTCAACTGAAATTATCTTCAAACCAGTTTTCTTTAATGAATCTATCAGGTCTAAAATATTGTTATGATATTCCCAGTTAACTGAATCAGTACTCCCCAATGCTGTCTTATGAATATCTTTATTTGGAGGTTTTGCAGTTATTCCACATAGATAAATTTTATCTACAAGAAAGGCATCAGCACTTCTAAATATGCTCCCAATATTATTTAGGCTTCTAATGTTATCGAGAATAATTGAAATAGGGGTTTTCTTAGAGTTTTTAAATTCTTCAAGTGATAATCTATTAAGCTCTACATTTTTTAATTTTCTCATTTTTAATTATTTCTAATAATCAGTTTTTAAAAAAACAAATATTGGTTACATTAGCAAGGGCTATATTTAAGTAAAAATAATATTAATTAATAAGATTTTCTTGGAAAAAACTGTAAAAAAAGTAACTCCATTAATGAAGCAATACAATGCTATTAAAGTTAAACACCCTGATGCTATTTTGTTGTTTAGGGTAGGAGATTTTTATGAAACTTTTGGAGAGGATGCTATTAAAACATCAAAAATATTAGATATTATTTTAACAAAAAGAGGCGCTGGGAGTCAAAGTGAAACTGAGCTTGCAGGGTTCCCTCACCATTCGTTAAACAGCTATTTGCCAAAATTAGTTAAGGCAGGGAACAGGGTTGCTATATGTGATCAACTTGAGAATCCTAAGCTCACAAAAACTATTGTAAAGCGAGGAGTAACTGAGTTGGTAACACCTGGATTAGCAACAATTGACGGGGTATTAAATCCAAAGACAAACAATTTCCTAGCATCTGTATATCTTGGCAATAATATAGGTGTGTCTTTTTTAGATATATCTACAGGAGAATTTTTAATTGCTGAGGGTTCAATTGATTATGTAGAAAAATTATTGGAAAACTTTGATCCTAGTGAGATACTTATTTCGAAACAGAAGAAATTAAATTTTTTATCAAAATTCAACAATAACTTTCAATTATTTTTTCTAGAGGACTGGGTCTATCAGTATGATTTTGCAATAGAATCTCTGTGTAATCATTTCAAAACAAAATCATTAAAAGGTTTTGGTGTTGAAAAATTAAAAGATGGACTTGTCTCTGCTGGAGCCATAATGCATTATTTGAGTGAGACTCAGCACCAGAAAATCAATCATATTACTTCTATAAACAGAATTCCAAAGGATGATTATATATGGATGGATGGATTTACAATTAAAAATTTAGAAATTTTCCATTCATTTTCTAGGGAAGGCAAAAGCTTAATCGATGTAATTGACAAAACCATTTCCCCTATGGGAGGTAGACTTCTTAAGAGATGGGTCGCTTTACCATCAAAGAATATTAAATTAATTCGAAACAGACACTTGACAGTTAAATATTTAATAGATAATGAAACGGTATTAAGTAGTATACAAGAAAATATTAAGGAAATAGGAGATTTAGAGAGATTAATTTCAAAGGTTGCTACAGGGAAAATAAATCCAAGAGAAGTTGTTCAATTAAAAAATTCACTAGCGGCAGTAGAGCCTATTAAAAAATTATTAAAAAAATCAAAAGCGAAATCTTTAAAGGAACTATCAAATTCTTTGGATAATTGTAATCAACTAAGAAAACTTATTGAAAAGACATTAAATGAAGAAGCCCCAGTTAGTATTTTAAAAGGGAATTCTATTTCTTCAAATTTTTCTAAGGAATTAGAAGATTTGCGTGGTATAGCCTTTTCAAGTAAAGATTTTTTAGATAAAATGTTGCATGAGCAAAGTGAAATTACGGGAATACCTTCATTAAAGATTTCTTCTAATAATGTTTTTGGTTATTACATTGAAGTTAGAAATACTCATAAGGATAAAGTCCCAGAAGAGTGGATAAGAAAACAAACTTTAGTTAATGCTGAGCGTTATATAACTGATGAGTTAAAAGAATATGAATCTAAAATTTTGGGTGCAGAGGAAGGAATATTAGAACTTGAAATAGAGATTTTTCAGCAGCTGATTAGTAATATGTACAAGTATATTAAGACAGTTCAAAATAATGCATTAATCATTTCTCAACTAGACTGTTTCTCATCATTTGCTCAAACTGCTAAGGAAAACAATTATTGTATGCCAGAGTTAGATGAATCATATGAGATAAATATATCTCAAGGAAGACATGCAGTTATAGAAAAACAGTTAGCTGCAGAAAACCCTTATGTGGCAAATGATTTATTTTTAGATAGGGAAAAGCAGCAGATAATTATGATAACAGGTCCAAATATGTCTGGAAAATCGGCTCTTTTAAGACAAACTGCACTTATAATTATTATGGCTCAGATTGGATCTTTTGTTCCTGCAGAAAATTTAAAAATGGGAATAATTGACAAAATTTTTACTAGAGTTGGAGCTAGTGATAATATATCTATGGGAGAATCTACTTTTATGGTAGAGATGAATGAGGCAGCTACAATTCTTAATAATATTTCTGATAGAAGTCTAATACTTCTTGATGAAATTGGAAGAGGAACAAGCACTTATGACGGCATCTCGATTGCATGGGCTATTAGTGAATTTATACATAACCATTCAACTAGAGCTAAAACTCTTTTTGCAACTCACTATCACGAACTTAATGAAATGACTTTATCATATGATAGAATCAAAAACTATAATGTTTCAATAAAAGAAGAAAAAAATGATGTTTTATTTTTAAGAAAGTTAATTCCTGGAGGAAGTGAACATAGTTTTGGAATTCATGTTGCAAAAATGGCCGGAATGCCAAGAAAAGTTTTAAATAAGGCTAATTCCATATTGAAAAAACTAGAAAAATCTCATTCTAACGAACAGCTTAATAAAGAAATAAAATCAATTAAGGATGATATTCAATTAGAATTTTTTAAACTGGATGATCCAGCTTTAGAGGAGATAAAAGAGGAGTTGTTAGAGATTGATATTAATTCAATGACTCCTATGGATGCATTATTGAAATTAAGTGAAATAAAAAGGAAAATTACAGATTCACAAGACTAGAAAAATACAATCGTTTTTTAAAATTCCCTTTGCTTTTACCTAAATTGTTATAAATTTGCATCCGCACTAATATAGTATACGTTCATTTAAATAGTGCGAAAGTAGCTCAGGGGTAGAGCATCACCTTGCCAAGGTGAGGGTCGCGGGTTCAAATCCCGTCTTTCGCTCCAGAAGATATTATATAGCATAATGCTGAAGTGGTGGAATTGGTAGACACGTTGGACTTAAAATCCAATGGATAGTAATATCCGTGCGGGTTCAAGTCCCGCCTTCAGTACAAAAAGGGGTTAATCATTAGATTGGCCCTTTTTTTATTGCTTTATAATGGATTTCATTTTTACAAGCTTTTTAGTTGCTATAATATTATTATTTGACAGTAATTGGGCAATGTAAATTCCATTCGAAAACTCTTCAGTATTCAAGCTAACGGAGGATTTTCCTTCAAATACATTTAGAGAGACTATCTTTTGACCATTCAAATCAAATATTTCAATTTCATTTGGAGCAGTTGTTGAATTAAAAGAAAATGTCGTTTCTGAACTAAAAGGGTTTGGATAATTTAAAAAGAATGGTTTTGGACTGTCAAAGTCAGCATCACTTAAATTGCTATCTACTAATAATTTTAATGCTACTGGTCTATGGTCAGATATGTTTTCATCATATTCTGACCATCCTCCCGTTAGATATTCGTCTATTTTAATGGTTTGGATATCAGAATTTATGTTTTCAAATTCCAAAAATAATTCATCTGTTATAAGAATATGGTCAAGATGTGACGGCCATGTGGGGAAAGACCAATCAGAATTGCTCCCATTTGCAATTTCAAAATCTGTAAATAAATAATTGTCATCATCGTCTAGAATCATTTGAAATACATTATTTTCAGCATCGTCTAACAAGTTATCATTTAGATCACCTAAGACGATTACATTCTCATCAAAAAAATTAATGTCAATATATTACTTAATATAACTTTATTAAATTAAATGGTTTTTTTTTCATTAATGTAATCAATGTATAGTATTTATTTGAAAAAAATAAGAAATATTAA
>CAJWCT010000017.1 GCA_913031385.1 uncultured Flavobacteriales bacterium
TCTATTATACGATACCTCATCATAAAATCCATACCTCCATGTCCACCCATTTTTTTAGCCAAGGCGCCTAATCTTTTATAGAGTGGATGGTCATATTTTTCATACAACACCTCTAAATCCTTTCCTTGTGCCCAGGAATGATGGTTTTTAGTAACACCTTCTACTCCACCTTCAAGAGCAACACGTGTAGGAAAACCAGCTAGTGTTCCTTTAGTTCCTTGTATTAAATTATGTCTAGAATATGGTCTTGGACTTGTTTCATCCCATTGAACCATTACAGTTCTTCCAACATTTGTTTTTATTATAGAAGTATTTAAATCTCCATTTTTATAATCAAGCTTATTCCATTTATGATCAGAAGGATAGTTTTCCTCTGCATATATTTTTCTTCCCAATGCTGGAGTTGAATAAGAAATTAAAGTGTTAAAATTATCATCACCCCTAGCTAGATTCATATATTGAGCTACTGGACCTAATCCATGGGTTGGATATAAATTACCTCTTCCTTTCGCATAATGATGTGTTCTCCATGAACCAGTACCTCTTTTTTGCTCTTCCATCTGAAATCTTAACTCATGAATGTATGCAGCTTCTGCATGTAAAAAATCACCTATTACTCCTTTTCTACACATATTCAAATACATCATTTCATCCCTTCCATAGTTAACATTCTCCATCATCATGCAATGTTTTCTTGTCTTTTCCGAGGTATTTATAATCTCCCACATATCCTCAATAGTTGTAGCCATAGGAACTTCAACAAATGCGTGAGCTCCACTATTCATAGCTTCAATTACCATCGGAGCATGATTATCCCAGTTAGTAGAGATAAATACTGCGTCAGGTTTTACTTCTTTAAGCATTAATTTCCACTTATTCTCACCTCCAGAATACATAGCTATTTCATTATGTCTTTTTCCTTTCCCAATCTCTTTACAATTATCTATAGATCTTTGCACTAAATCTTGATATAAGTCACTAATAGCTACTACTTCTGTTCCTTCTATTGTTGCAATCTGTCTCGCATGACCAGTACCTCTTGCTCCAACTCCAATAAATGCTACTCTTACTGTTTTAAGTTTAGGAGCAGAATAATCACCCATATATTGAGAGTTTTTATTAATTAAATCATGTGATTCTTCAATGCTAGAGGCATCTAGCCTATCTGGATTAAGACCTAGAAAAAGGGCTGAAGCAGAACTTAATTTTAAAAAATCTTTTCTTTTCATTGTTTGTCTACTTTATTCATAGCTGTTATATAAATACTCTCATAAAAGGGAACTATCTTATGTATGTCATATTTTTCAGATTGTTTTCGTGCATTTTCTTTGAATTCATTGTTAACATTATTGTCAGATAAAATTTTCAATGAATTACTTACCATATCATCTATGTCACCTACATTACTCATATAACCAGAAACACCATTAATATTAACTTCTGGTAACCCACCTGCATTTGTTGAAATTACAGGAACGGATGAAGCCATAGCTTCAAGCGCTGCTAATCCGAAACTTTCTGTGCTTGAAGTTAGTAAAAAAAGGTCACTAAATGATAAGATATTAATGGTCTCATTAGTATTTCCAAAGAAATACACACTATCCTTTATTTTTAATTTTTTACATAACCTTTCAGCATTTTCTTTTTCGGGACCTTCTCCTACCATCATTAGTTTAGAGGGTATTTTTTTATTGATCTTATAAAAGGTATTTATTACATCATCTATTCGTTTAACTTTTCTAAAATTACTAATATGACAAATTATCTTTTCATCACTTTTTGCTATTATGCTTCTATTTTTTTCTTTCCTTCCTAAAGGATATTTTTCCAGATTAATAAAATTAGGGATAACCTCTATATTTGTATCTATACTAAATAACTCTTCAGTATCTTTTTTTAAACTCTCAGATACAGCAGTAACAGCATCAGATTTATTAATACTGAATTCAACTGCAGCTTTATATGATGGATGACTTCCAACTAAGGTAATATCTGTTCCGTGCAATGTTGTAACAACAGGAATGTTTATTCCTTGATATTTTAACATATTTTTAGCCATATAGGCTGCATAAGCATGAGGAATAGCATAATGTACATGTAGCAATTCGATTTGATGTTTTTTAACCATATCAACAACCTTTGTAGATAATGCCAATTCATAGGGTTGATAGTGAAAAAGTGGGTAATCTGGCACCATTACCTCATGATAATGAACCTTATTACTTAATAGCTCTAATTTTACCGGTTGATTATAGGTTATAAAATGTATTTCATATCCTTTTTTTGACAACTCTATTCCTAACTCAGTAGCTACTACACCACTACCACCAAATGTAGGATAACATACAATTCCTATTTTCATTTTCTATCAATTTATAGCTTCATATATTAATCTCTGAATCTCAGTTCTAATATTGTAATTTAGTAATTTATTTTCAGGATCACTTGGATAAGATCTATTAGATAAAAAAACATATACTATTTCTTCATCAGGATCTGCCCATGCGTATGTCCCAGTCCATCCAGAATGTCCAAAACTCTTCATAGAAACACACCCACATGTAGGACCTTCATCTTCAAGTTGAGGTTTATCAAACCCTACTCCTCTTCTATTATCTTCACTACAGAAATAACAAGTATTGAACTTATTAATTGTTTGTGGTTGTAGGTATTGTATTCCTCCGTAATTTCCGTTCTGCAGATACATTTGCATTATTTTAGCAACATCATTTGAGTTTCCAAATAGCCCTGCATGTCCTGCAATTCCACCAAACATTGCAGCAGCCATATCATGAACATATCCAACTATTTCTTGATTCCTAAAATAATCGTCTATTTCAGTGGGAGCAATATTTTTAATTGAAATCTTCTCTGCTGGATTAAACATCAAAGAACTTGCACCAATAGATTTAAAAAAGTTTTTATTGGATAAATTATCTAAATTATCAGAGTAATGATCCTCAATATACTGTTGTAAGATTAGATAAGGTAAATCACTGTATTTGTATCGTTCTTCAATTAATTCACTTTCTCTGATTTGACTTAATATTGTGTCTTTATATGAAGAAGCAAGAAAAGTATTGTTATTGATTTTTAAAGAGTATTTATCTTGAAGACTATTCCTATATAAATTACTTTTTAGCTTTCCTGTTGTTGAGTCTATAGTTTGTTTATAAAAAGGAATCCATGGTGTTAAATATGCAAAATGAGATAATACTTCTTTAATAGTAAATTCAGATTTATTTGATTCTATGTAAGAAGGTAGTAGTTCTCCTAGTGTAGAATCTAGAGATACAACATCATTATCATAAAGCTTCATTATAAGAGGTAATGTAACTAGTATTTTAGTGAGGGATGCTAAATCATATCTAGTCATTGAATTCACATTGGGTCCATTATCGTATCTTAATTTACCATAGCTTTTATCAAATACTACTTTTGAGTCTTTAGCTACAAGTAATTGTACACCAGGAGTCATCATAGAATCAATAGAAACTTTTACTATAGAATCAATTCTATTTAATTTTCTAGAATCAATATTAACTGATTCAGGCAATCCATATGACAATCTATTTGTTTTAAAAGTTTTTATCCCCTCACCTACCTTATATTTATTTAAAATACTAACAGGAATTTGACCATTAAATTCAATTGAGCCAAATATCATTTGGGCAGTTTTTTCTTGAAAAACATCTTCATTTTGGTAGGATAGAATAATACTTTTAAAAGAGTTTACATCAATTAATCTATCTAAACTATATGGTTTAGCAAATACTGAAAGAATTGTGTTATTAGATTTACTGATCTTATCTATCCATAAAAGCTCTTTTCTTGTAAAATTGTATTTATCCCAAGGAGTATTACTCGGTTGGTGATGTCCTATAATAATAGTATTGTAATTGCTTAGCTTATCAAGCAGATCTTTTAATTCTTTATAATCATTAAGCTTTATATAATCAACTGATGAATACTTATTCAAATAGTTATTAAAAGTTTCTCCCGAATCACTACCTGTTTGAATATGAACAATTTTATTATTATTTAAGCTTAAGATTGGAGTAAATTTTTTATCATTTTTAAGGAGTGTTATTATATTAGAAACAACTTCTTCTTTTAAGACTTTTTCATTAATTGGGTTTAAGTCAGAAATTAGGTTATCTGTATCTATTGGTTTATAATTATTTAATCCTACTTTATATTTTGCTTTTAAAATCTTTTTAACTGAATGCTCAAGGCGTTTATTAGAGATTTTTCCATTGTTATAGGCATTAATTATTGAAGTTATACCAGCATCTACATCACCAGACATTAATAGAACATCATTTCCGGCTTTAAATGCCATCAAATCAATATTTTCACTATCATAGTTAGTTACACCTTTCATGCCAAGCGCATCAGTTATAATTAGCCCTTTGAACTTAAGCCTTTCTTTTAATAGACTTGTGACTATGTTTTTTGATAAAGATGAAGGGAAATTAATGTTTGACTCAAGACTAGGTACATTTAAATGTGCAATCATTACTGATCCTAAACCTTGCTTGATTAATGATTTATATGGATATAACTCAACATCAAGAATTCTTTTTTTCTTAAATGCTATTGTGGGCAATGTTTTATGTGAGTCTTTAGATGTATCTCCATGTCCTGGGAAATGCTTTGCACATGCTAATATTCCTTCACTTTGTAGTCCTTTAGTAAAAGAAACAGCCTTTCTTGCTACATTAAACTTATTTTCTCCATATGACCGATTACCAATGATTGGATTTTTGGGATTAGTGTTAATGTCTACAACAGGAGCAAAATTTATATGAATACCCATTCTCTTACAATGTTTTCCAATACTACTCCCTATCCTTTCAATAAATAAATTATCTTTCAATGCTCCTAAACTCATGTTCCAAGGGAATTTTATGGTTGAATCAATACGCATTTTTAATCCCCACTCACCATCTATTCCAATTAATAATGGGGTTTTACTTAGGGATTGCATTTTATTGGTTGTATTTGCTGTTTTTGTTGGGGATCCATTAGATAAAATAACCCCACCAATAGAATTTTTAGATATTTGTTTATAAACTAAATTACTATTGTCATTTTTGGTCATTAACTGAACAACAAAAAGTTGACCAACCTTTTCTTTAAGCGTCATAGAGCTGTATATGCTATCAACCCAGTGTTTTTGAGCTTTATGGTTCACAGCCTTGAGAGGGTCTTTTTTTTGTGCAAAAAGAAAAGAGCAAGAAAAGAATACTATTAAAAAAACATAAAATCTATTTGACATTTACCTACATTTAATTCTTCTATAAGAATCGACTGTGCCAGCTATTCTTAATACTTGTTTCCCAATTACTATTATACTCAAAAATATTAGAGACTAAATTATTAAAAACTATAGTATCTTCATTTATAGATTTGTTTTTGAGTAAATTCTTAAAATCAGCAAGAGATGCGAATCCAATTTCATTATCAGTTTTATATGCAACATTCATTTTATCAAGTAAGTCTACTTTATATTTCTTTTCTAGTGATTGTATAAAACTCACAGATGAGTCAATTGAGCAACCAGATGTCTCAAAATCTTTATCAACAGCAATAAAAATAAACCTGTTGTACTTAATTTGAAATGCAGATCTAATAGGTTTAGCATGAGAAGTCCAGGATTCTAAAAAACCCTCTAATTCTATTGATATTTCAGATATTTCTTCTTCACTAAATCTTCTATTGGACTGATACACCCATATTCTTGAATCTTCCGGTAATTCCTCAAACTTCACATTCATTAAAAAATAATTTATAATTCTTGGGCATTGGCTATTAGTTCACTTATATCCATAACAGATATTTTTCTTTCATCTTCAATTGTTTTAGCTCCATCACTAAGCATAGTGTTACAGAAAGGACAACCTGTGGCAACTATCTCAGTATTTGTTTCTTTTATATCTTCAGTTCTCTCAATATTAATCTCTTTATTTCCTTTTTCAGCATCTTTAAACATCTGTGCTCCTCCTGCACCACAACACAATCCGTTTTTCTTGCATCTTTTCATTTCAATTAGCTCAGCTTCAAGTTTATTTATTAAATCCCTTGGAGCTTCGTATTCATTATTTGCTCGACCTAAGTAACAGGGATCGTGATAAGTGATTTTTTTTCCTTTATAAGAACCTCCTTTAATTTTTAATCGTCCTTGTTGTAGTAATGACTTAAGAAACTGGGTATGGTGATATACTTTGTAATTTCCACCTAAAGAAGGATATTCATTTTTAAGTGTATTAAAACAATGTGGACATGTAGTTACAATTGTTTTAATATCATAGGAATTAAGAACTTCTATATTAGAGATAGCTTGCATTTGAAATAAAAACTCATTACCCGCTCTTTTTGCCGGATCTCCAGAGCAAGATTCTTCCTGACCTAGAACTGCAAAATCAACATTAATAGAGTTTAAAATTTTAACAAAAGCTTTTGTAATCTTTTTAGCCCTATCATCAAAGCTTCCAGCACAGCCAATCCAAAACAAAACTTCTGGAGATTTACCCTCAGCTATATAATCTGCCATCGTATGTACTTTTAGGATATTACTCATCAAAAACTTCAATTTTAACTTCTTTTTTTATTAAATCAGTGAATTTCCCATTGTATCTCGTTGCCTTTACTAAATGATTATCAATCCAATGGTAATTACCACCTCTTGGTTTCCCCATTAAAAGCGTATGATATTTAAATCCGTGTTTTTCTAGCCATGTTTCTGTTATTTCTCTATGGTCTTCTAGTCTTGAGGTGAAAAAACATATCATATGTCCTTCTTCAAACCACTTATTACATGTTAGTAAAGCATCTTTGAATGGCAAGCAATTTACCATTCTATTAGGTTCTTCATTAGGAATATCTTCAGTAATTGTTCCGTCAATGTCTATTAAGTAATTTTTTATTCCTTCAGGCAATACTGGGCTTACTTTTTCGCCATCTTTTACTTTTTTATGTAATATCTTCTCTATCTCTTCTTTTTTCATGTCATAAAAATTAATCTTTCCAATTTAATCTATCCATTTGATTATATGGCCATGGAGCACCATTATTCTCGATATTTGACATCATATTATTTAATTCAGCAGGAGCAGAAGCTTCTTCCATTACTAAATATCTTCTCATATCAAGTATTATTGAAAGCGGATCTATACTAATTGGGCATTCTTCTACACAGGCATTACATGAAGTACATGCCCATAGCTCTTCTCTTGAAATATAATCATCAATTAATTTCTTCCCATCATCAACAAAACCCCCCTTATTTTTATCAATATTCTTGCTTACTTCTTCTAGCCTATCTCTTGTATTCATCATTATTTTTCTAGGAGAGAGTTTTTTGCCAGTTATATTGGCAGGACAAACATTTGTACATCTCCCACACTCAGTGCATGAATACGCATTTAATAATTGGAGCCAATTCAAATCAGAAACATCCGAAGCTCCAAATTTCATAATATCATTCATATTCTCTTCAGAATTTTCTTCAAGGGTAGCACTATTATCATTTAGCATCAAGTTTACTTCGTTAGTAACACTCTTTAAATTATTCATCTTCCCTTTATTCTCTAAGCTTGCATAAAATGTATTGGGAAATGCTAAAAGTATATGTAGGTGTTTTGAAAAATATAAGTAGTTTAAAAACAACAAGATTCCTATTATATGCATCCACCAAAAGACTCTTTCCATTACATGAAGGCTTTCTGCTGAATAGTTTTCAAATAACGGATATATAAAACCGCTAATAATATTGCCATTATCCATATTTTGAAAATTAACATCAGTAGCATTCATTAAAAGAAACAATGACATCAATATTATCTCAAAATATAAAATTAGATCTGCATCAAGTTTTGGCCAACCTTTCATTGAATCTTCAAAAAATCTTTTAACTTTAATTAGATTTCTTCTTATCCAGAAAACTGACACAGCAAATATTACTAATACTGCCAATAACTCAAAAGAAGCAATTAAAAAACCGTAAAAAACACCCATACCTGAAAAAATTCTATGGGTACCAATTAGGCCATCAATTACTATTTCTAATAATTCAATGTTTATAATTATAAAACCAACATAAACAATTGCATGTAGAGCTCCGACTATAGGCCTTCTTACCATTTTACTTTGACCTAAGGCAATTTTCGCCATATTAGCCCATCTTTTCTTTCGATTGACAGATAGGTCAATATCTAAATCAACCCCTAGGTTGATGTTTCTTTTAAGTTTTATAATGTTTGATATGAAATATCCTAAAGAAAGAGATAAAATAAGTAAAAAGGCAATGTTTGGCAGATACGACATCAACAGTTTCTATATATTTAGGTTATTTATCAGACTTTTTACCAAAAATAGAAAAATGTACATAGCGCTTAGGATTCAACTTAATGTCTTCTATTAATTCTTCTAAATTTTTTGTAGCATCATCTAGGTTTTTAAATAGTACATCATCATAAAGTAATTTACCTATAGTACCTTCTCCCTGATTTAATTTATGAGTTATTTTGTTAAGATTAGATATGGTGCTGTCCAGATTAGTAAGAATCAAGTTTAAATCTACTTCTGACATAGAGCTGGATATATCTTTTATTTTCAAAGATGTTTCGTTTAGATTGTCAATTGTTGTAGTTAAATTTGGTGAATTATCTTTAATAAAATCATTAATATTTGCAGATGTTTCTGATAGACTATTGGTAAGGCTGCCAAATTCATCTATACTTAATTTTAAGGATTCTTTAGTTTCCTCATCAAAGAGACTATTTACGTTTGATAGCACAATTTCAGCTTTCTTCATGACTGCCTCTAATTGTAATTGTATTTGTGGCATTATTTGATTCACTAAATCTGTTAAACCAGGTTTTACAACGCCAATTAAATAATCTCCTGACTTGGCAATTACATTATTATCATAATCAGGTATAATAGCAATAGCTTTTCCTCCTATTAAGCCAGTTTCATACAATTCAGCTTTGCTTGTTTTTGAAAATTTTACGTCATTTTCAATAACTACATCAACAATAAGCTCTTTGGTGTCATTAGGATTAAAATTTATTTTTTGGACTTTCCCGATTTTATACCCATTTAGAGTCACAGGATTTGACGGGGATAATCCATCTACCTTTGTGTATACAATTTTAAAGGTTCTAGTTTTTTCAAATAAATTAATCCCTTTAAGATAATTATAAGAGAAGACTGACATTAATGTTCCTAGAATTACTAGAATGCCGATACCTACTTCTTTTGTGAATTTCAAATCAAGTACTTTATGTATTATTGCTTAAAATTAGGAAATAAATAATTAATATATGATCTATTATAGAATTTCATTAATTATTAATATCAACTATTTTTCCTTTTTTAAATCCTACTATAAACGATTTTTTATACCCTTTTGAAATAGCTATCTTTTTCTTTTTTAGAATCTCATTATAATCATATGAGCTTGCATAAAAATATCTATACAACCTACCCTCTTTTTTAATTGACAAATCTTTTAATCCTTTAAAGTTATAACTCTTTAATTTAAGTTTTCTTCTACTTGCAGCAATTTGAACCTTGTATATAATATCATTTTTCGGTTTATAAACAACTTCATTATTCTCTATTAATCCTAAAGTACTCTTGTATTTTTTTACTGCATTAAAAATACTATGTGCTATATCCTTTTGAGCTTTAGCTGAATTTAAATAAGCTCCTTCCTTAGGATTAGTTATAAAACCAGTTTCAATTAAAACGCTAGGCATATATGTATTGTGCAGAACCCAAAATCCAGATTGTTTTACTCCCCTATTCTTTAATTTTAATTTTGCAGCAAAATTATCTTGAATAAAACTTGCAAGTAGTATGCTCTGATCTAAATATTCTTCTTGCATTAAGGTTAGTCCAATTAGTGATTCAGGAGCTTTAGGGTCAAACCCTTGGTAGTTTTTTTCAAAATCCTCTTCTAGGAAGATAACTTCATTTTCCTTAAGTGCAACATCAAAATTTGCCTTACTAACATGTAGACCGTAAACATAGGTCTCTGTGCCATAAACTCTAGTATCATGAAAGGCATTACAATGAATTGAGATAAATAAATCTGCATCTGCTTCATTTGCTATTTTAGCTCGTTGTCTTAAGGTTAGAAATACATCTTTATCTCTTGTGTATATAATCTCATTATCATCTTTCTTTAATTCACGGCCAAGATTTAAAGCCATATTTAGTACAATATTCTTTTCTAAAATACCATTTGGATTGGGTCTCCCAGGATCTTTTCCTCCATGACCAGCATCAATAACAATTTTAAATTTTTCTTGAGACATAGTCTTATTAATCAAAAGACCATTAAGCATTAAGAGTAAGAGAATAATTTTGGTTGTTAAAGTAAGGTTAAAATAACTAAGATATGATGAGATTTTACTCATACTTATATATATTACTCTCTTGAAAAATACGTAACTTTATAAAAGTTTTCTATACAAGTTACTAATATACACTTATAAACATTGAAAACACTGCCTTTTAACATACTTTTATTTTTAAGTTATTTATTTTTTACAAACACACTTAGTTATGCATCTACAGATAACAATAGTGAATTTAAAATTGATTTATATAGCAAATATTATTTAGAAACAAAATATGATTCTATAGAGCCTGTAAATGATTCTATAACAGATAAAAAATCATTTTTATTAGATAAAGTGGTGTATAATGCATCAGATTCTGTTTCAATTGACCCAAATAATAAATCAATTCATCTATATAATAATGCTAAAATAGTATATGAGAGCATGGAGATTACTTCTGGTATAATTGTAATTGACTATGGTAATAATGAAATATATGCGGGTAGAATTAAGGACACTTTGGGTAATTATACTCAATCCCCAGTTTTTAAACAAGGCCAAGATGTAATTGAGCCTGATTCTTTAAAATTTAATATGGACACTAAAAAGGCTTTAATATTTAATTCTAGAACAGAACAAGCTGGACTAAAAATTTTATCTGAAAAAACAAAAAAAGAAAATGATTCTGTTTACTTTATGAATAAGGCTAAATTTACTACATCAGCCGATGTAGATAATCCTGAATACTATTTTCTTTTAAGGAAAGCAAAAGTAGTCCCAGGAAAGAAGATTATTACAGGTCCAACGAATATGTACATAGCAGATGTGCCGACTCCAATAGGACTTCCTTTTGCATATTTTCCGCTATCTAACAAGCGTACTTCAGGTATAATATTCCCTTCTTTTGGTGAACAAAATAGTAGAGGATACTTTATTCAAAATGGAGGATATTACCTGCCAATAAATGACAACATTGATTTAACATTATTAGGAGACTATTATACAAATGGTAGTTATGGTTTTAGAGTTGAGAATGCCTATGTGTTTAGATATAAGTTCAGAGGCAACCTAAGTTTTAGGTATGAAAATTTAATACAAAGTGAAAGAGGTTTCCCGGATTACTCTAAATCATCTATATATAATTTAAGGTGGTCTCATACAAAAGATGCAAAATCAAATCCAAATTCTAGATTTTCAGCATCGGTAAACCTTGGAAGTAGCAAGTATTATCAACAATCAATTAATCAGCTTAATGCGGCAAACTATCTTAACAATTCATTGTCATCATCCATTTCGTATTCTAAGACATTTACTGGGGAACCACAAGTTAATTTAAGCCTTTCTGTTACGCATTCTCAAAATACAAATACTCAAGTAATAAATATGACATTACCTACATTTCAAACTAATGTTTCTAGGATTTATCCTTTTGCTCCTAAAAGTGGTACTAAAAAAGGATTTTTACAGAATATTAATTTTCAGTATAGTGTAAGAGGAGAAAATAGAATTCAAACAACTGATTCACTTTTTTTTACCAAAGAAATGTTTGATTCAGCAAAATCAGGTCTTCAGCACAGTATTCCTATAAGTACTAATTTTAAACTCTTTAAATACTTAAGTTTTACTACAAGTGCTAATTATAACGCAACGATGGTATTTAATACTATTGAAAGAAGTTATGATATTGAAAACCAGGAAGTGATTACACTTGAGAATAAAGGATATGACGCATTTAACACATATAACTTCTCAGCTAGTTTAGGCACGACAGTTTATGGTATGTATGATTTTAAAAATAAAAAGAACCTACATGCAATAAGGCATGTTCTTCGTCCATCAATTAGCTATAGCATTGCCCCTGCTTTTAATCAATATTATGAAACCTATGAAGTTGTTAGCGCAGATGGACTCACAACATCTGATGTTGAATATAGTAGATTTGAGGGCTCAATTTTTGGACAACCTAATAAAACGTATTCTAGTTCTATAGGTTTGTCTTTAGCAAATAATATTGAAGCTAAAGTAATTGATAAGGAAAGTGATGACCTAGAATTAAAAAAGATGGTTATTCTTAATAATTTGAATTTTTCAACCTCTTATAATATTGCGGCAGACTCCTTAAACTTAAGTCCTGTTAGAATGACAGGAGGAACTCAGTTGTTTAAAAATAAAATGAATATAAATTTTGGTGCAACTCTTGATCCCTATGCACTTAACGAAAATGGAGTTAAAATAGATAAATTCAATATAAACAATGGCGGAGGATTGTTTAGGCTTACAAGTGCAAATTTAACATTGAATTACGCATTTAGTAGTAGTGATGGAGAAAAATCTGATAAGAATCAGACCTCAATTGATGAGTCAGTTAGAAATGGCGGTAGAGATGATGATTTATTTGGAAGAGCTATGGATTTTTCTGACAACAGATTTAATCAAGAAAAGGAAGAAAAAGAAGAAAAGAAGCCTAGCGATTTATATAATTATAAAATACCTTGGAGTTTACGAGTAGCATATGCAGTAAATTATAGTAACTCAATAGGTCAGAATGAAATATCTTCTCATTCATTAATGTTTTCAGGAGATGTTCAATTATCTCCGAAGTGGAGTACTGGAATTTCTACAGGATATGATTTTAAGAACAAAGGGGTGACTTATACTCAGTTAAGGTTTGAAAGAGATTTATTAAGTTGGCGAATGAATTTTAGTTGGATACCATTTGGTAGTTATTCATCATGGAACTTCTTTATAGGAATTAAATCAGGAATGCTTAGTGATATTAAATATGATAAAAGAAGACAAAGAGATAAATTATTATAATTAAATTAGTTTTAGTAAAAAGATACTATTATGAATATGAAAAAAGCTCTAAATTTTTTTTATGTATGTCTAGCAATTTTTTTTATTGCATTAGCGTACAATACTTTTAATAACAAAAATAAAACCGATATGAAGAGAATAATAAACACATCTAATGCGCCAAAACCTATTGGCCCATACAATCAAGCAGTAATTTCTGGAGATTTAATGTTTATATCTGGACAAGTAGCATTTGATCCAAATACAGATGAGTTAGTTCTAGATGATATACAATCAGAGACTAAACAAGTTATGGAGAATCTAAAATCAATTCTTGAAGAAGCTAATTTATCATTTAATAATGTTGTAAAAACTACAATATTCTTATCTGATATGAATGATTTTCAACAAGTTAATGAGGTTTATGGGTCCTATTTTAGTAATAACCAAGCTCCTGCTAGAGAAACTGTTGAAGTAAGCAGATTACCTAAAGATGTAAATGTTGAAATTTCTATGATTGCCCAAAAATAGACCTTTAATCTATAAGTTTCCTTTGTGATAATTTAATAATCCCTCAATTGGTCTTCTAATAATGTTTCCTGCTTTTAAATTATATTTTGTTAAGCAAGATTCTAGTTCTTCTCGAAGATAAAAAGAAATAGAACCAGTAAAATGGATTAATACTTCCTTGGCATCAGGAAATTGAAGTATTTGGTTTTCAATAAATAATTCAAACCCTTTTCTAATTAATGACTGAGCATATTCTGAATCATTGTTGTTAATTAAAAACTTAGCAAAGGTCGCAAGATAAGTGTTTGGATTAGGCTGTTTATATAGCTTATCTTTTATTGTGTCTGCTTTTAAATCAAACTCTGACTCAAATTTTTTAGATATTTTTTTAGGTATTCTATTAAAATAAAAATCTCTTAATAGTTGTCTGCCGAAATAATTTCCACTAGCATCGTCCATTAGTATATAACCAAGGGAAGTAACTTTTTGATGAACTTCATTTCCATCAAAATATGTGCAGTTTGATCCTGTTCCAATTATACAAACTATTGATTTTTCGCCAATATTTGTAGTTGCGTATATTGCTGCATATGTGTCTTCTTTTACTGATATTTCGGTAGTATTGATAAAAATCTCTTCAAATACTTTATTAATCAATAACCTTGGTGGTTCAGTGCCACATCCAGCTCCATAAAAATAAAGCTTATTTACCTGTTTCCTAAATCTGTAGACATCATAGTTGTTCACTATTCGCTCCTTAATTATATTGCTGTCTAAAACTTGAGGATTTAAACCTAAGGTTTGTGTCTCAAAAGCCACTTCTCCTTTTTTATTTACACCTATCCAATCAGTTTTAGTGGAACCACTCTCTACAATTAAAATCATTGTTGATTGTCTTATTAGTTTTTATTATGTATTTCTTCCATTAGTTCTACAAGTTTTGTAGAATACCCATATTCATTGTCATACCATGAAATTATTTTATAAAATGTAGGACTTAATTCAATTCCAGCATTTGCATCAAAATTACTTGTATAAGGAGAACCAACAAAATCTTGTGAAACTACAGCTTCTTCTGTATAAAAAAGAACACCTTTTAATGAGTCTTCTGCTGCTTTTTTGAAAACACTTTTAATTTCTTCATATGATGTGCTTTTATCTAATATAACTGTCAAATCAACAACAGAAACATCTGCAGTTGGTATTCTAAAAGCCATACCTGTTAATTTTCCGTTTAGAGAAGGAATAACCTTTCCGACAGCTATAGCAGCTCCAGTAGAGGAAGGAATAATATTGTTTAATGAAGATCTTCCAAGTCTATAATTCTTCGCAGGACCATCAACAGTCATCTGAGTAGCAGTAGCAGCATGGACAGTAGTCATAAGACCTTCTTTAATCCCAAAATTATCATGTAAAACTTTTGCAATGGGTGCTAAACAATTAGTTGTACAGGAAGCATTTGAAACAATTTTATGATCTTTTGTAATATCATCACTATTTACTCCCATTACAAACATTGGAATATCTTTGGATGGCGCTGAAACAGCCACTTTTTTTGCTCCAGCATCAATATGAGCTTGAGCTTTTTCCATAGTAGTAAAAATTCCTGTACATTCTGCCACAACATCAATATCAAGTTCTCCCCAATTTATATTAGAAGGGTCTCTCTCTGATGTTATCCTAATAGAATTCCCATTTACAATCAATGCTGATTCAGTAGCTTCAATCTTATCTTCTAATTTCCCATGTACAGAGTCATACTTTAATAAGTAAGCTAAATGTTTAATTTCAAGTAAATCATTAATAGCTACAACTTCTACATCACTTCTTTTTAGAATAGCACGAAAAGTAATTCTTCCAATTCTTCCAAAACCATTGATTCCAATCTTAATTTTACTCATTTTTTATATTTTTATATTGACATTATATCAGATATTCTTAATAATTCTGAATCTATTTTACTTTTTCCTTTTACTGCTTCAATTAGCGGTGTTAGACACATTTTATTGTTTTTAATACCAATCATAACTTGTGCTTTATTTTTCAGTAGAGAATCTATAGCTTTAACCCCCATTCTACTTGCTAGTATCCTATCAAAACATGTAGGACTGCCACCTCTTTGAATATGCCCTAGAACAGAAACTCTTGCTTCATAATCAGGTAAATGCTTTTCAACATAATCTTTCAGTTCAAAAACATTCTTACCAATTTTATCTCCTTCAGCAACTACAACTATACTTGATGATTTGCCTGTATTTTTGCTTCTTTTTAATGATTTAATTAATCTTCTAAGCCCTAGGTTTTCTTCAGGAATTAAAATCTCTTCAGCTCCTGCTGCTACACCAGTATTTAATGCTATATGTCCAGCATCTTTACCCATAACTTCTATAAAAAACAATCTATTATGAGAACTTGCTGTGTCACGAATTTTATCTATTGCTTGAACTACAGTGTTTAAAGCAGAATCAAAACCTACAGTATGAGAAGTTCCGAAAATATCATTGTCTATGGTAGCTGGAATTCCAATTACAGGAATTTTATATTCATTATTAAAAATATGGGCTCCATTAAATGTCCCATCACCTCCAATTACAACTAAGGCATCTATTGAGCTGTCTAGAAGATTGTTATATGCTTTTTTTCTTCCGGATTTTGTTTTAAATTCAGAAGATCGTGCAGTTTTAATAAATGTTCCACCTTTATTGATTATTCCTTTTACACTTCTAGCATTCATTTCTTCAAATTCGCCTTGAATTAGTCCGTCATATCCCTTATAAATAGCTACAGGTGTAATATTGTTGTAAATACATGATCTAACAATAGCTCTTATTACTGCATTCATTCCTGGAGCATCTCCTCCAGAAGTTAGAAAAGCCACTTTTTTAATCTTATTTTTCACAGATATAAATATAGGATAAAACTAATAAACTTATATTTAGTTTTTATATAAGTTTTTAATTTATTTTGTAACATCAAATCGTATCTAATTATATTAATATTTTAGGTGAAAAAAGACAGCGTATATACACTTGGCATTGAAACTTCCTGCGACGATACTGCAGCATCTATACTATTGAATAACAAGGTTTTAAGCAGTGTTATCTCAAGTCAAGATATACATAAATTGTATGGAGGGGTTGTCCCAGAATTAGCTTCTAGGGAACATCAAAAACTAATTACTCCAGTTATAAATGAGGCTATTATTAGATCAGGAATAGATAAAAAACAAATAAATTCAGTTGCTTTTACTAGAGGTCCTGGCTTATTAGGATCATTGTTAGTAGGAACTTCTTTTGCAAAATCACTTTCTATTGGATTAGATGTGCCTTTAATAGAAATAAATCATATGCAAGCACATATTCTATCCATTTTTATAGATAGTGATCAAAAACCACCTAATTTTCCATTTCTTGCATTAACTGTTTCAGGCGGCCATACTCAGTTTGTAATTGTAAAGGATTATTTTGAAATGGAAGAAATTGGCAAAACACTAGATGATGCTGTAGGCGAAGCTTTTGATAAGTCTGGAAAGATTATAGGTCTTGACTATCCCTCTGGACCAATAATAGATAAACTATCAAAAAAAGGTGATCCAAATGCATTTGAATTCACAAAACCTAAAGTAGAAGGTCTCAATTTTAGCTTTTCTGGGTTAAAAACAGGTTTTATGAATTTTATTAAAAAAGAATCTTTAGTTAATAAAGATTTTATAAAGAATAGACTTAATGATATATGCGCTTCAATTCAAAGTACAATAATCGACATACTAATTGAAAAAATTGTAAGTGCAGTTGAAATTACTCAAATAAAAGATATAGTGATATGTGGAGGTGTCTCTGCAAATTCAATGTTAAGGGAAAAAACAATCTCTTTAGGAAGAGATAATAAATGGAAAGTATATTTTCCTGAAATTCATTATTCTACAGATAATGCTGCTATGATAGCTGTTGCAGGATATTTAAAATATAAAGAATCAATAACATCAGACCTGTCTTGTTCTGCAAATGCTAGATATAAAATATAATTCAATGCAAATATTCTATCATTCAAAAATAAAGGTTAATGATACGGATCTTATTGTATCAGATTCAGAGCATCACCACTTAAATAAAGTTTTAAGAAAAAAAATAAATGATAAGGTTTACTTAACTAATGGAAATGGTTATTTATTTGAGACAATAATCAATAATATAAATTCAAAATCCACTCATCTAAAAATTCTAAATTCAAAGAAGGAATCTTCAATGGATTATAGTTTACATATTGCAATTGCTCCAATAAAGAAAATCGATAGATTTGAATGGTTTTTAGAGAAGGCTATTGAAATAGGAGTTTCTTCAATAACACCATTAATTTGTAAATATAACGAGAGAAAATCCTTGAATTATACAAGATTAAATAAAATTGCAGTATCTGCAATGAAGCAATCACTTCAAACATATTTACCTAAAATTGAACCGATTGTTAGCATTAAAGAATTTATTGAATCAAACCAATGCAAACAAAAGTATATAGCACATTGCAAAAACTCCAAAAAAGTACACCTATCAAAGATTATTAAAAGGAAAACAAACTCAAGTATCATTATTGGCCCTGAAGGAGGTTTTACAGATGATGAAATCAGTTTAGCAATGGATTATAATTTTATTCCTGTATCATTAGGGAATAATAGGTTAAGAACTGAAACTGCGGGAATAGTATCTTGTCAAACATTCTCTGATGTTAATAATAAATAATAATATTAAATTTATAGTATGAAATTAGATCAATTAACTCAATCTATCTTAAAATCTATTTTAACATTAGCATGTATTACATTGTTTTTGATTTTTTTGATTAAGGCAAAGGTTGTAATAATCTACATCCTTATATCTATGGTATTGACGTTAATATTTAGCCCATTTTCATCATTTCTTAAATCAAAACTTAAATTTAATAATCTGTTTTCATCAATAGCATCATTATTACTTCTTCTTGTTGTAATTATGGCATTAATAGGGTCATTTATACCATTAATTATTGAACAGAGTAAAAATCTCTCACTTTTAAATAATAGTGAATTAAAATCTAATATTGAAAGTTTAATTATTAGTATAAACAACTATTTTGAATCAAACAGTCTTACTGTGTATGATTTTTTGTCTGAATTCACACTATTATCTGATATTGATTTTGCCTTTATTCCGAAACTATTAAATTACATTATTTCTGAAGTCGGCAGCATAGGTGTAGGTCTATTATCTATACTATTTATAACATTCTTTTTGATTAAGGATGGGAATGAGATATTAACTAGAATTAATGGTGTACTACCTAAGAAAATTAGGAAAAACTTCTTATCATCTTTTTCAAAAATTAAATTATTACTGTCAAGATATTTCATTGGGATCTCTGTACAAATTACTGTGCTATTTATACTATATTCAATAATGCTCTCAGTAATTGGAATAAATAACGCACTTGTAATAGCTTTCTTATGTGCATTGCTTAACATTATACCATATGTAGGACCTTTAATTGGTTTAGTATTAATGGGGCTTTTAACAATGACAAATTATATAGATCCTGTTTTAGTTAAAGAGATGCTTTCAAAAGTGATATACATTTTTATAGGGTTTTCTGTAGTTCAATTAATTGATAATTTTATGATGCAGCCATATATTTTCTCAAAGAGTGTAAAATCACACCCTTTAGAAGTTTTTGTTGTTATCATTACCTCAGGTGTTCTTTTTGGAATTATCGGTCTTATAATAGCTATACCGCTATACACTAGCGTAAAGGTTATTTACTCATCATATTCAGGTAAAGAAACATAGAGAATACCACCTGTTAATAGTTTTATAAATCTTTCATCAGAATATGTTTTGGCTAGGTGACCTAATCCTGTATAGAATGATTTTCCACCCTTATATTCATGAAACCATGTAATTGGGTGGTTTTTTCCATGTTTTCCTCCAAAATAAGTTGTCTCGTCAAGATTCAATAAAACAGTTATGTTAGAATTAATATTATAATAATTATACCATTCATCTCTGATCTCCCAAGTGCTTTCTAAGTGTTTTGTAGATATGTGAGAAGTATTGATTGTATTTATAGTTGCAAATGATGTCCCTGGTGGATGACTTTTGAAATAAGCACCAACTAATTCACCATACCAACTCCATTTATATTCAGTATCTGCAGCAGAATGAATACCTACAAAGCCTCTGCCCTTACTTATAAATTCTTCCATTGTTTTCTGCTCAGTGATATTTAATATATCTGATGTAGTATTTAAAAATATAATAGTATTAATATTTTTTAAATTCTTTGCTGTTATCACATTTGAATTCGATGAATGAAATACATTAAAATTATTATCAGTTCCAATGATTTTGATTAATTCTATTCCTGCTTTTATTGCTGAGCGATGAACATAGCCTTTAGTTTCAGTAATAACTAAAACTGAAAAAGTATTTTGATCTGAACAATTTAAACATTCAATCTCTTGCGCAGGAAATAGAAAGGAAATAAAAATGTAGAATATTATGGAGTAATTATAGATCATTATAAAATTAATTACAGGAAGTTAATAAAAATTAATCACTAATTTTATAGATCTGAAATACATTAAATATGATTAATGATACTGTTTTGATTATCGGAGCTAATGGTCAATTAGGCTCTGTATTATCCAAAGAACTTCAAAAAATTCATGGTAAAGACAATGTAATAGCATCTGATGTTTATTCAAGTTCTACTTTTGATGGAGTTTTTGAAATAATTGATGCTACAGATATAAAGGCCATAGAAAATATAGTAAATAAGTATGCTGTAAATCAGATTTATCATCTTGCAGCAATCTTATCTGCTAAAGGAGAGAAAAACCCTTTAAGGACTTGGGACTTAAATATGAAAATGATGCTTAATGTTTTTGAAGTTTCTAGAACAAGTAATGTTAAAAAAGTATTTTTTCCAAGCTCTATAGCTGTCTTTGGAGATAAAGCACCACTTGAGAACACTCCTCAATCTGCATTTTTAAATCCTGCAACTGTGTACGGAATGAGTAAGGCAGCAGGAGAAAATTGGGCACAATACTATTTTAATAAATATGGATTGGATGTTCGTTCAATTAGATATCCTGGAATTATTGGTTATCAATCTATGCCTGGAGGAGGTACTACTGATTATGCAGTGGATATTTATCATAGTGCAGTTAAACAAGAGAAATACTCGTGTTTTTTAAATCCAGAAACTAAATTGCCAATGATATTTATGGATGATGCTATAAGATCAACTATTGAATTAATGCAAGCACCAAAGAAAAATATTAAAACAAGAACATCTTATAATTTAGGTAGTATGAGTTTTAGTCCAATTGAAATTGCATCAGAAATTCAAAAATTATGTCCTAATTTTAAAGTTGAATATAATGTAGATTTTAGACAAGAAATTGCAGATAAATGGCCAAAGAGTATTAATGATGATGAAGCAAGAAAAGATTGGAATTGGAAGCCAAAATATGATTTAAAATTAATGACAGTATTAATGCTAGAAAAATTAGAAGAAAAATATA
Organism: uncultured Flavobacteriales bacterium; assembly: GCA_913031385.1. Taxonomy (GTDB): domain Bacteria; phylum Bacteroidota; class Bacteroidia; order Flavobacteriales; family Flavobacteriaceae. The sequence continues at coordinate 21,217 of CAJWCT010000017.1, forward strand.
ATACAACCACATTAAAATAAAACGATATGTACGGAGCTATTAAGACGAATTTACAAAAGGAATTAAAAGAGATTGAAGAAGCAGGGTTGTATAAGACAGAACGTATTATAACTACCTCTCAAGATGTTGTTATTAAGGTTTCTACTGGTGAAAAGGTAATTAATTTTTGCGCAAATAATTATTTAGGTTTATCTAATAATAAAGAAGTTATTCAAGCAGCAAAAGACATATTGGATTCTCATGGTTTTGGAATGTCTTCTGTTCGTTTTATTTGCGGAACACAAGATATACATAAGCAATTGGAGGATAAAATTGCTGAATTTTTTCATTGTGAGGACGCCATTTTATATGCAGCTGCTTTTGATGCAAATGGAGGAGTTTTTGAACCTTTATTAAGCAAAGAAGATGCAATAATTTCAGATTCCTTAAATCACGCTTCTATTATTGATGGTGTTCGTTTATGTAAAGCAGCAAGATATCGCTATGCAAATAATGACATGAGTGATTTAGAAGCTCAATTAATTGAGGCAAATAAACAAAATCATCGTTATAAAATTATTGTAACTGATGGTGTGTTTTCAATGGATGGAATTGTAGCTCAGCTAGATAAAATTTGTGATTTAGCCAATAAATATGATGCATTGGTTATGGTAGATGAATGCCATGCAGCTGGTTTTATTGGGAAAACTGGTAGAGGAACCATAGAACTAAAAGGTGTTTTAGGAAGGGTTGATATTATTACAGGAACACTTGGGAAAGCTCTTGGTGGTGCTATGGGTGGCTATACAGCTGGTAAAAAAGAAATCATTGAAATTTTACGTCAGCGATCAAGACCTTACTTGTTTTCAAATTCTTTAGCCCCAACAATTGTTGGCGCTTCTTTAAAGGTCTTTGAAATGATTTCAAAAGATACTTCATTGAGAGATAAATTGGAAGAAAATACTAATTACTTTAGAAATGGAATGGAAAAAGCAGGATTTAAACTTACTGGTGCAGATTCAGCAATAGTTCCAGTGATGTTGTATGATGCTAAGTTATCTCAAGATATGGCAAATGCACTACTTGAAGAAGGCATATATGTTATTGGATTTTTCTTTCCAGTTGTACCAAAAGAGAAAGCTAGAATTAGAGTTCAACTCTCTGCTGCACATACAAAGGAACATTTAGATAAAGCAATTAATGCCTTTATAAAAATTGGCAAACAATTAAATGTAATTTAGAAATATAAGAGCTTATTGATATTGTCTATTGTAGTTTGCAATACTATTTTATGGACTGAATCTTTAGGGTTTTGTATCTCTTTATTTAGTCTTTCTAATAATTCTGCAATAGTGTTATCTTTTGTCATTTTAATTATTTTAGTTTGCCTTTCTCTCTATGGTTTATTTCAAATCCGGATTAGTAAAAAAAACATATCCAAAAGATAATGTAAAAAGAGAGTAAATTATTGTGTAAGAAAAAATTAGCTGAAGATTAGTTTCAACTTTGAAAGCCAATTTTATGAGAGCCATTGAAGCAGTAAAGAAGTGAAGTAAATTTCCTATAAGAAGAGGCTTGTTGTAAATTCCACCTATTAAACTGGCTTTTGACATCCAATTTAGAATACTAAAACCCAAATATAAAGCGCCTAAAATCTGTAGAATTAAAATAAAAATATAATTATCATCATTAATTAATAAACCAGCAATTTCATTAGGGAAAAAAGTAAATCCAAAGCCATTGACAGCTAAAAATATAGCGCTTATTATCATTAAAGTTCTAGTGTTCATTTAGTATGAATCAACTTATATTAAGACCCTCAACTAAGTGTTGAGGG
>CAJWCT010000018.1 GCA_913031385.1 uncultured Flavobacteriales bacterium
TTATTCTCAGTAGTCTTTGAGTTTCTTCATTAGCTTCTCCAACTATAAATGTATATGCATGGTCTCCATAATAACCGTTTTTTAATGCACCACAGTCTATCGAAATGATATCTCCGTTTTTTAGTGGTTTATTATTTGGGATTCCATGTACTACTTGAGAATTTGGACTTACACATAAAGTATTTGGGAAACCATATAGTCCTAAAAATCCAGGGATTGCATTATTGGATCTTATAAAATCTTCTGCAATTTTGTCTAATTTTAATGTTGTTACTCCCTCTTTTATTTCTTTTGCAACTAATCCAAGAGTTTTTGAAACCAATAGTGCACTTTCTCTGATGAGTTTAATTTCTTCAATGTCTTTTATAATCCCCATAATATTTATTTCAAAAGAGAATCGTGAGTCATCTCATCAGGACTTCTAATGCCCATTAGTGCTAAAATGGTTGGTGCAATATTTGCCAGAATACCACTATTAATACGTTTCATATCATTATCAATTAAAATTACTGGAACAAGATTCTTTGTATGTGCAGTATTTGGAGATCCATCAGGATTTGACATTGTTTCACAATTTCCATGATCTGCAATTAGTAATACGCTATAATCATTATTTATTGCAGCATTTACAATTTCTTTTACACATTTATCAACTGCTTCACATGCCTGTATCGCTGCACTCATTATTCCCGTATGGCCAACCATGTCCCCATTAGCAAAATTTAAGCAAATAAAATCATGGAACTTGCCTTTAATTTCTTTAATTAATGCTTCTGTTACTAAAAATGCACTCATTTCTGGTTTTAAATCATAGGTAGCAACTTTAGGTGAATCTTTTAGTATTCTTTTTTCGCCTTCAAAAGGCTTTTCTCTTCCACCAGAAAAGAAAAATGTGACGTGAGGATATTTTTCAGTTTCAGAGATTCTAAGTTGTTTTTTATTGTTTTTCTCTAATACTTCACCTAATGTATTTTTAATATTCTCATTTTCATAAATAACTTTAATTCCTGAAAAAGAAGTGTCATAATTAGTCATTGTAACAAAATAAAGGTTCATATTATTAACTTTGAATTCTGAAAAAATTCTTTGTGTTAATGCGTTAGTTAGTTGCCTCCCTCTATCTGTTCTAAAATTAAAGAAAATGACTACATCATTTTTTTCTATATTACCTATAGGATTCATTGATTTATCAACTTTAATTATTGGTTTTAGAAATTCATCAGTACAACCATTAGAATAATTTTCCTTTATCTCTTTAGATAGGCTCTTAGTCTTTCCCCCTTTTCCATTAATCACTGCATCATATGCTAATTTTGTTCTTTCCCATCTATTATCTCTATCCATTGCAAAATATCTCCCAGTAACCGATGCTAAAAATATATTTTTATAATCAACTAAAAATTTCTCTAGCCTACTAATATCATTGTAAGCCGATTTTGGATCTACATCTCTTCCATCAGAAAAAGCATGAATATATGAATTGAAATTATATTTTGCGGAGAGTTTAATTAATTCGTATAAATGATTTTGATGCGAATGTACACCTCCATTACTAACGAGTCCTAAAAAATGAACAGCATTATTGTTATTTTCAGCATATTTAAATGCATCAATTATAACTTTATTATTTTCAAATTCCTTCTTATCAATTGATTTATTAATTTTTGCAAGTTCTTGTAAAACAATTCTTCCTGCACCAAGATTTAGATGTCCAACTTCGCTGTTTCCCATTTGACCATCGGGCAAACCAACACTAATCCCATCTGTTTTTAGATTGGAGTTGGGGTAATTATCATATAAATTATCAATAAAAGGAGTATTTGCTTGGTCAATAGCAGAAATTTTCGGGTCTTTTGATTCACCCCATCCATCTAAAATCATTAAAATAACCTTTTTATTCATAGAACTTTAAAAATAAGCCCAAAGATAAAATAAATCCCACCTAATTGAGTAGTTTAATTAAATTAAACTCAGGTTCTATTTCAAGGGGATCACAATTTTTTTTAAAAACTCTTGCTGTATTCAGACCTTTAAGAATTATGTTGTTTTCTTGAGTCTGTAGATAGCTTCCTTCTCTAAGGCCAATTACTATTTGATCATTAAACTTATGAAATTCTTTAATTCTTATTTCTCTACTTTCACCCATATGCTTACTTCCTTTAATTGGATCAATATAGTGCGGGTTAATATTAAATGGAATAAGATTTAAACTTTTCAGGCTTGAAGGATGTACAATTGGCATATCATTAGTTGTTCCTATACTAGTTCCACAAATATTTGTCCCTGCGCTGGTTCCTAAGAATGGAGTCCCAGAATTAACTTTTTTTGTTATAGGTCTTATTAGATTATACCTCTGAATAGAGTCGAGTAATAAGAATGAATTACCTCCCCCAATAAATATTCCATCACATCTATTAATATTTTCAACAGGGTCATTGAAATCATCAATTCCAAAAACACTCAAATTTAATTGGTCGAATGTATCATTAACAAGATCTGTATATGATTTATGAGAAAGACCATTAGGTCTTGCATAAGGAATAAATAAAATATTTTTGGAGTTTGAGAAGAGATTTTTAATTACCGGAAACAAATATTCCAAGTATTTGCTTCCATAAATTGTGGAAGTACTTGCCAATACCATTTTTTTCATAATTAAAAAAAACTAACTAAGTTTACTATAAATAAACTTACTCATTATATTTGTATAATGCTATTAAACCAATTTTTTTTATTTATAAGTGGTGTCGAGATTGCTTTGATTTTATTTATAGCTGTGCTTGTAATGGGAGCAGATAAAATACCAGAATTTGCAAGATCCTTGGGAAAAGGTATTAATGAAATAAAACATGCCACGAATGAGATAAAGGGTGAGATAAAAAAATCATCATCAGAGTTAGAGAATAAATCTTCAAATATTACAAAGGAAATAAAAAAAGCAAAAGAAGATTTAGATTCAATTTCATCTTCTATAAAGAGAGATTTATAACCCTACTTTTTTCTGCTTACGCTAATTCCATCCCTAATAGGAAGTATTATGGTTTCCATATCACTTCTTTGATTTAGTAGTTTGTTAAATTTGTCTATCTCCTGTGTGCTTAAATCTTCATCTGATATAGGCATTGTTACTTTTCCACTCCATAGAACATTGTCAGTAACTAAAATACCGTTGGTGTTTAGTTTATTTACTAATAGTTCTAGATATTTAGTGTAATTTTCTTTATCTGCATCTAGAAAAATTAAATCAAATTTTTTATTAATACTTTCTATTAATTCTAATGCATTTCCAAGATGTTGAAAAATTTTATCCCTGTAACTTGACTTATTAAAATATTTTCTTTGAAAATCGTATAATTCTTCATTTTCATCAATAGTATGTAATTCTCCATCATTTTTCATTCCTTCAGCTAAGCAAAGACTAGAATAACCTGTATATGTTCCAATTTCAAGAATATATTTTGGTTTAGTTAGCTTTGAAATTATACTTAATATTCTTCCTTGGTAACTTCCGCTTAACATTCTTGGATTTAGAATTTTTAATTTTGTTTCTCTTGAAAGTTCCTTAAGTAAATCAGACTCCTTAGTAGAGTGATTTTTTATATAATCATTTAGTTTTTCAGAAATAAATTCCATTAGTTGTTTTCTATTAAATGATTAAATTGATTGCTAAATTTTTCAAATCTTGGGTTAGAGACTTTGATTATATAGATATTATTCTTATTGTTCTTTTTATAATCTTGATGATAATCTTCTCCAATCCAAAACTTTTGAAATGGATATAATTCAGCTGCTACATTTAATGAGAATTCTTCTTTAATATATCTGATTTTGCTATTAACTATTGTTTTTTGTTCTTCATTTTGAAAAAATATAATTGATCTATACTGTGATCCATTATCTGGACCTTGACCATTTATTTGTTCAATATTTTGAGACCCAAAATAAACATCAACTAATTGACTAAAACTAATAATCTTAGGATTATAAATTATTTCTACAGTTTCAGCATGTCCAGTTGTTTCGGTATTTACCAACTGGTATGTTGGATTTTTTGTAAATCCACCAGAGTACCCACTATTGACTTCGACTACACCTCTTAAACTTTCATAGATAACTTCAACGCACCAAAAACAACCACTTGCAAAATATGCTTTATGAATTGTATCATTATTTACAGCATGGGGATATGATTTCTTAATAGTATTTAGTTTGGATGTATAGTCTTGAGCACAACTATAGTTTATGTATAGGAATAGAAATAAACAGAATTGTATTGATAGAGATTTCATTACATAAAAAAAGCTTCTAAATATAGAAGCTTTTTTTAAATTATAATAGTTTATAATAGGTTTTTATAATTTAGAAAATAACTTTTCCATTTTTTGTTTTTGCTCATTTGCGAGAACTTCATCAACTAAAATTCTACCACTATGTTCATCAGTTATAATTTTTTTTCTAGAAGCTATTTCCGTTTGAATTTGTGGTGGAATGGTAAAATATGATCCACCAGCTGCTCCTCTTTCAATAGGTACTATTGCCAATCCATTTTTTACATTAGCTCTTATTCTGCTATAAGCAAAAATCAATCTATCTTCAATTTTTTTCTTATAGGTTGCAGATTTTTTTAGTAATACATTTTCTTCTTTCTCAGTCTCTTTTAGGATTATATCTAATTCACTTTTTTTGTGTTTTAAGTGTTTAGTCTTTTCAGAAGAGATAGATTTTATTTCATCAATTGATTCATTTTTTTGCTCGATTTGGGCTTTAAACTCATTAATATTTTTTTCAGCTAATTGAATTTCAAGTTCTTGGTATTCAGTTTCCTTTGTTAATGAATCAAATTCTCTATTATTTCTTACATTTTTTTGCTGTTCTGTATATTTCTTTATTAATGCTTTTGCTTCAGCAATTAGATTCTTTTTAATTGATATTTGTTCATTAATTTCTTCAAGTCCTTCTTCTAGTTTCTTAATTCTATTTTTTAAGCCTTCTATTACATCTTCTAAATCTCTAACTTCTAGAGGAAGCTCTCCTCTTATATCACGAATCTTATCTATTTGTGAATCAATCAATTGTAAATTATATAGAGATCTAAGTTTATCCTCTACTGTTATTTCTTTCTTTTTAGCCATCTTAACTATACATTATTGGATTAGTATTTGTTTTTGATAAAACGATCGCAAAATTAGGGATTTTTTTTGTAAGAAAGTTAAAGATTAAATTTTTTGTGTATTGTTCACTTTCATAATGACCAATATCTACTAATAATATCTTATTTTCTGCCTTAAAATAATCATGATACTTTAAATCTGATGTAACAAATGCATCAGCACCACTATTGATTGCATTTTCAATTGCAAAACTTCCTGATCCTCCTAAAACAGCTATTTTAGCTATTTTCTTTCCTATTTTTTTTGAATGTTTGATCAATTTAGATTTCATTTTTTTCTTTAAGAAGCTTAAGAATTTATTTTCATCCATTGATGAGGCTAACTCACCAATCATTCCCATACCTATATTCTGGTTAGAATTCTCTAGTGTATTAATTTCATATGCAATTTCCTCATATGGATGATTCTCTTTTAATGCTTTGACTACCTTCTTTTCAAGGTGTTTAAGAAAAGTTATATTTACACATACTTCTTCTATTTCAGTATATGTTAGTTTGTTTCCAATTTTTGGATTTGACTTTTTGTTACCTTTAAATGAGCCCAATCCCTTATAGGAAAAACTACAATTATCATATTTTCCTAAAGAACCTCCTCCAATTTTAAATATTTCTGATTTAAGTTTAGCTACATTTTCAGATGGAATATAGGTTGTCAATTTTTTTATAGTTCTTTCTTTTGGAATTAAAATTTTATAGTTTTTAATGTCTAGTTTCTTGCATATAGCACTATTTACACCTTTTATTGAATTATCAAGTGAAGTGTGTATAGCAATTATTGATATATTATTTTTTATTGATTTATGAATTACTCTTTCTACATACGTATTAGTAGTAATGCTTTTAATGTCATTGAAAATAATAGGGTGAAAACTAATAATTAGATTACATTTTGATTTTATTGCTTCGTCAATTACTGATTCTGTAGAGTCTAGAGTAACTAGTATTCCGTTAACTTTTTGAGTATAATCACCTATTATTAGGCCTACATTATCAAATTCTTCTGCATAACAAAAAGGAGAGAATTCATCTAAATAGTTTATTACTTCTTTTACAATCATATATATTTATATTTTTTTCAAAGATAAATAATTACTTTAGTTGCTGTGAAAATGATTAAAAAAATATTGTTTTGGATATTAAGCATCCCTTTTTTATTAGTTACATCAATAAGGAATTTTCTATATAACATTGGAGTAATAAAATCACATCAATTTAATATTCCAATAATATCTATTGGCAATCTAGATTTAGGAGGATCAGGTAAAACTCCATCAATTGAATATTTAGTTAGGCTACTATCAAATAATTATAAAGTTGCTGTATTAAGTAGGGGATATGGCAGAAAATCAACAGGTTTTATATTGGCTGATTATAATTCAGATGCAGGCACAATAGGAGATGAGTCAATGCAGTATTATAAAAAATTTAAAAACATTATTGTATCAGTAGACTCTAATAGAGTTAGAGGAATTAATAAGTTAATTAAATTAAACTCAAAACTTGAAATAGTGTTATTAGATGATGCTTACCAGCACAGGAAAGTAAAACCTGGAATGTCAATATTATTAACAAAGTTTAATGATTTATATTCAGATGACAATATTTTTCCTTTAGGTAATTTGAGAGAGTCAAAAAGAAATGCAAACAGGGCTGACATTATAATTGTAACAAAATGCAATAGTGATATAAATGAAGATCAAAAAAAACAGGTTATTCAAAAACTTAATATTAGTGACAATCAAAAAATTTATTTTAGTTCTATCAAGTATTCTAAAATGGTATATGATAAAGAAAGCTCAAAACCATTAAGTGAATTTAAGAATATAAAATTTACTCTTGTTACAGGAATAGCAGATAGTTCTCATTTAATTAATTATTTAAATGATAGTGGATATAATTTTAATCATATCCTTTTTAAGGATCATCATAATTTTTCTGATTCAGATATAATAAAAATTGATCGAAATAATTTAATTATTACCACTGAAAAGGACTATGTAAAATTATTTACAAAAATCACAAGCAGCTTATATTACTTGCCCATAGAATTTGTTATAAATAATGAGGTAGACTTTAATAAGCAAATATTAGATTATATTCAGGAAAATTCTTAATTAATGTGTCTTTGAGCCCTATAGGATGACCTTACTAAGGCACTGCTTTCTACGTGCCTAAATCCCATTTTTAAACCAATTTCTTCAAATTCTTCAAATTCTTCTGGGGTTACAAATCTTTCAACCTGAAGATGTTTTTTACTTGGTTGAAGGTACTGACCAATAGTTATTACATCAACTTTTGCTTCTTTGAGCTCATTCATCGTTTCAATAACTTCTTCTTTGAATTCTCCAAGTCCAAGCATTATCCCTGATTTTGTTCGTCTTTGTCCAGCTTTTTTTAAATACTCTAAAACTTCCAAACTTCTATCATACTTAGCTTGTATTCTTACTTGTTTTGTCAGCCTTCTTACGGTTTCTATATTGTGTGAAATTACCTCAGGTTTTATATTTACTAATCTGTCGATATGCTCATGTATCCCTTGAAAATCAGGGATTAATGCCTCAATTGTAATTCCAGGATTATATTCCCTAACTTTTTTAATGGTTTCAACCCATAATTTACTTCCCATATCGTCTTTTAAATCATCTCTATCTACACTAGTTAATACAGCGTGCTTAATCTCCATTATTTGAATTGATTTAGCGACTTTTTCAGGTTCTCCCCAGTCTACAGGGCCTGGTCTTCCTGTTTTAACTCCACAAAATTTACATGAACGGGTACATATGTTTCCTAGAATCATGAATGTAGCAGTGCCTTCACCCCAACATTCCCCCATATTTGGACAACTTCCTGAAGTACAAATAGTATGCAGATTATATTTGTCAACTAGATTTCTTAATTGAGTGTATTTGTCTCCAATAGGTAGTTTCACTCTCAGCCATTTTGGCTTAGGCTGATGCTTGACTTTTTTCTTTGAAAGGTCAACTTTATGCCAAGTCGAATTTCCTTTAATTTCAGTTGAATTTCCGGGTATTTTATTTTGCTCTATCATCAACAATGTAAAGATATAAACTATAAATTGAAATTATATGCCTTTTACTAAAAACCATATACTAAATCCTATAAGAAATGCAATTCCAAGTATACTTAGTATATGCAATTTTATTGAAGGCCTATATTCTTTAGGCGTATGCTCGCTACTTATTAAAATATAATTAATTATAGCATAAAAAGGAGCTGTTAGAAATGATAGGATAGTAGCAATTTTAACAAGTAGTCCCATTTTTGATGAAAATAAAAAGAATATAAAAATAGTTCCAACAGATAAAATTGTCAACCAAAACAGGTATCCATGCTTAAAATCTTTATTAATTAAGAGTTTAGTTGTTCTATTCATAGCTCTTGGGGAAGCATCTAGAGTAGTAATAGTAGTGCTTAGCATAGTGGTAAATGCAGCTATCCCAATAATATAATAGGACCATTCACCAAGACTTGAAGTATACATTTCAATTAATTGGTTAGAAAAAAGACTTGCAGATGGACTAAAGGATGTATCACCTCCAAACATTACTAGATATCCTAAAGACATAAATGCAATACCCAGTATAACTGTTCCAATATAACCAACATTAAAATCAAATAGTGAAGATTTATAAGTGAAATTTTTATTAGTTTTTTGTTTTTCTAGGGACCACAAGGAATGCCAAACAGAAATATCTAATGGAGCTGGCATCCATCCCATAAATGCTATAAGAAAAGCTATTTCTACAGTAATTTCTGGTAAGAACTGCGATAAAATTATTTCATTAGTATTATTATTGAATGCCATTAAAGTAGCTAAGATTGTACTGATAGCTAAAAGAATAATTACATATTTTATTAATCTGTCAAGGAGTTTATATTTACCAAAAAATAAAACTACTGAACAAATTGCAATAATGATTATTGTCCATACTTCAGTACTAAAAAGCCCATTAGTAAGGGATGCAGCCAATCCTGCTGTAACAATTGTTACAGCAGTTTGTATTGTAAACATTGTGGCTATAGTAATTATAGCATATGCAATTAGGATGCCTTTACCTAATTTATAATACCCATCTAGCAGACTTTCTCCCGTTGCACTTGCATATCTAGGGCCATATTGAAAAAATGGATATTTGAATATATTTACAAGGATTAATGCCCAAAGCAATCCCATACCAAATTCTGCTCCTGCTCTTGTTGATTGTACTAGATGAGAAACTCCTATAGCTGCTCCTGCAAATAATAAACCTGGTCCTAATTTTTTTAGAAGTTTATTAATTTTTGACATCACAATCTTTGAATTGATCTGGAGTTTTCCCACAAAACCCACATGATTCATTAGATTTGTTTAATAATGGATTTTGACTTGCACAGGTTCCAGAAAATTCACCACCTTTCTTTGCCCATATTTTAATACTAATTCCAAGAATACAGAATCCAAGAATAATTATAGTAATTAAGGCTAGTTCCATATAACAAAGATAGATTTTTTATATAATACTCACTTCAGCTTCTAGCTCAATATCAAAAATTAATTTAACAGCTTTTTGTATGCTAATTGACAAGTTCAATATATCACTTCCTTTAGCAGATTTGTAATTAACTAAAACTAATGCTTGATCTTTATGAACCCCATAATCTCCAAAAGTCTTTCCTTTAAAACCAGCTTTTTCGATTAGCCATGCTGCAGGTATTTTATATTTATTTTTATGGAAACTATAGAATGGTACATTATTAAAATTAGCCTTGAGTTCTTCAATTTTATCTATGGAAACAATGGGGTTTTTAAAAAAACTACCACTATTTCCTATTTTATCAGGATCTGGTAATTTCTCATTTCTAATTTTAATTACTGCACTAGAAATATCTTGTATAGTTGGGATTTTTATATTTGATTCATCGAGCTTATCCTGAATTCCTTTATAACTTAAATTTAAATTATGCTTTTTGTTAGTTAACTTTAGTTTAATGCTAATTACGATGTAATTAGCATTTTTTTTGAAAATTGAAGTTCTATATTCGAATTGACAATCTTTGTTATTAAATGTTTTTATCTTTCCCGTTTCTCTATTGATTGCATCACATGAAATTATCACATCCTTTAACTCTGTTCCATAGGCTCCAATATTTTGAATGGGTGCCGCACCAACACTGCCAGGAATTAAAGATAAATTTTCAATACCTCCAAGATCTCTTTTCAAACACCATTGAACAAGAGAATGCCAATTTTCACCAGCGAATGCTACTATTTCTGTAATATTATTTTTTTTACTTTCTTCATGAATTCCTTTAATATTTATGTGAATTACTAGTCCTTTAATATTTTTAGTTATTAATATATTACTACCTCCGCTTAGGATATATTTGCTTGGATATTCTTTCAATTTTAGGACTTCAACTAATTCATCTATGCTATTTACAGAAACAAAATTTTCTGCAATAGCATTAATCTTAAAACTATTGTATTCCTTAAGAGAAAAATTAGTTAGAATTTCCATTAATTATGATATTTAATTAATGCTTCTTTTAAAATATTTATAGCTGATATTAAATCTTTCTCATTAAGAACATAAGCAATTCTTATTTGATTTTTCCCAATATCTTTTGAGGAGTAAAATCCCTGAGCTGGAGCAACCATTACAGTTTGACCATTTAGTGTGAAACTTTCAAGTAGCCACCTAGCAAAATCATTAGAATCATCAACAGGTAATTCAACAATACAATAAAAAGCTCCTTTTGGATTAGAGACTTTGATTCCAGGTATTTTATTAAGTTGGTTAATTAAGAGGTTTCTTCTCTTCTCATATTCTTCAATAACATCATTAAAATATTTTTCTGGAGTATCTAAGGCTGCGAGGCTGGCGATTTGAGCAAAAGTAGGAGGAGATAGTCTTGCTTGAGCAAATTTTAAGACAGTTTTAATTAATTCTTTATTTCTAGAAACCACACATCCAATTCTAGCACCGCACATACTATATCTTTTTGAAACTGAATCAATCATTATTGCGTTTTGATTTATAGATTCTTCTTCCATGATTGAATAGTGTTTACAACCATCATATGTAAATTCTCTATAGACTTCATCTGCAATAAGAAATAAATCATATTCTTTAACAATTTCAACCAACTTTTTAATTTCATCTTTTGAATATAGATAACCAGTTGGATTATTTGGATTACAAATAAGTATTGCCTTGGTTTTGGGTGTTATAAGTTTTTTAAACTCACTGATTTTTGGTAGAGAAAAGTTGTCATCAATTGTTGAGGTGATAGGTAAAATTTTAATTCCATTTGCAACAGAAAACCCATTATAATTAGCATAGAAAGGTTCAGGGATAATTATTTCATCTCCAGGGTCCATTATACTACCCAGAGTAAAGAATAATGCTTCGCTAGCTCCAGTAGTAACTATTATATCATTTCTATTTACTGTTATACTTTTTTTTGAATAATATTCAGTTAATTTCTTCCTGTAATTCTCTGATCCCTCAGATCTACTATAAGCTAAAACTTTTATCTTTGAATTTTTTACTGCTTGAATTGCCTGTATAGGTGTTTCTATATCTGGTTGACCAATATTAAGCTGAAATACTTTTATACCTCTTTTTTTAGCATCCTCTGCATAGGGTACCAGCTTTCTAATTGGAGATTCAGGCATTGATTTTCCTTTTATAGAAATATTTGGCATTTGAATAGTTTTTAATCTAGTTATTAATTTATGGAAAATAAAAAATAAGTAAGCTTATTAAAAGTCTTCTTCAAGCAGGCTTTTCGATTTTTTTTCTAAACCATTATTATTAATCTTATTAGTAACTTTTCCAGTAATTTTTAAAATTACAGTAGAGTTTTGAGCATTTGAACTTACGATAATAGATTTTCTAATAAAACCAACCCTATTAGTGTCATATTTGACTTGTATTTTTTCTGATTCTCCTGGTAGTATAGGCTTATTAGGCTTCTTTGGAATTGTACAACCACATGTTGATTTTACATTTGTAATTATTAGGGGAGAATTACCGTCGTTTGTAAACTCAAAATCTCTAATTCCATTTGAACCTTTTTCAATTACTCCATAATCAATTTCAGTTGTTTTAAAATTAATTTTAGCAGTTTTTTCTTGGGAAAATGTGTTAAAATTAAAAGCTAAAACACAAACAATTAATAATATTTTTTTCATTATGTTTTGTTAAAAAATTAGGCAGATAAATATAATTATAATTACTCAGATAAAGAAATATGAGTATTTTTGTATTCAATCATAAATAGAGAAAATGGGTATCAATTCCAACTACAATTTTAAAGATATTGAAGATAAATGGTATTCATATTGGATTAAGAATAAATTTTTTCATTCTCACCCAGATAATAGAGAGCCTTATACAATAGTAATTCCCCCACCTAATATTACAGGGGTTTTGCATATGGGGCATATGCTAAATAATACTATTCAGGATATATTAATAAGAAGAGCTAGGTTATTAGGAAAAAACGCATGTTGGATTCCTGGAACAGACCATGCATCTATTGCTACTGAAGCAAAGGTTGTAGAAAGTTTGAAGGAAAAAGGCATAGATAAAAATGATATAAGTAGGGATGAGTTTATAAAACACGCATGGGACTGGAAGGATAAATATGGAGATATTATTCTAGAACAATTAAAAAAAATTGGTTGTTCTTGTGATTGGGATAGAACAAAGTTCACTTTGGATGAAACTATGAATAAATCTGTGGTTTCTGTTTTTATAGATCTATTCAACAAAGGTTTAATATACCGTGGATATAGGATGGTTAATTGGGATCCTAAAGCACAAACAACTCTTTCAGATGAGGAAGTTAATTATTTTGAAAAGAGAGATTTACTTTATTATGTTAAATATAAAATTGAAGGAGAAGAAGGTTATTTAACTATTGCAACTACAAGACCTGAGACAATTCTAGGGGATACTGCAATTTGTGTTAATCCAAAAGATACCCGATATAAAAAATTAAAAGGTAAAAATGCTATAGTTCCTATAGCAAACAGGAAAGTGCCAATTATTTTTGACGACTATGTAGATGTTGAATACGGTACTGGATGTCTAAAAGTAACCCCAGCACATGACATAAATGATAAATTAATTGGTGATAGACATAACCTGCAATTTATAGACATATTTAATGATGATGCTTCATTAAATAATTATGGGCTTCATCATGAAGGAAAAGATAGATTCAAAGCAAGAAAAGACATTATAGTTGAGCTAGATAAATTGGGTATTTTGGAAAAGCGTGAGGAAATTACACATAATGTTGGAATAAGTGAAAGAACCAATGAAATTATAGAACCTAAATTTAGCTATCAATGGTTCTTAAAAATGAATGATTTAGTTAAACCAGCAATTAATTCAGTTTTAGTAGATAATGAAATTAAGTTACATCCTAATAAGTTTGATAAAACGTTTAGAAATTGGATGGAAAACATTAGAGATTGGAATATATCAAGACAGCTTTATTGGGGGCATCAAATTCCAGTATATTATTATGGAGATGAAAAGGATGATTTTGTAGTTGCCCGAGATATAGATCAAGCTCTTGATTTAGCAAAAGAAAAAACAGAAAATAAAAATTTAACAAAGAGTAACTTAAAACAAGAAGAAGATGTGCTAGATACATGGTTTTCCTCATGGCTATGGCCCATTAGTGTATTTGATGGAATAAACAACCCAGATAATGAGGATTTTAAATATTATTATCCTACTTCAGACTTGGTTACAGGGCCTGATATATTATTCTTTTGGGTAGCTAGGATGATAATAGCAGGCTATGAGTTTAAACAAAAGAAACCTTTTAATAATGTTTATTTCACTGGAATAGTTCGTGATAAGCAAAGAAGAAAAATGAGCAAATCTTTAGGAAACTCACCAGATGCATTGAAATTGATTTCAGAATACGGCGCTGATTCTGTAAGAGTTGGATTAATGTTAAGTTCATCAGCTGGAAATGATTTATTATTTGACGAGTCTTTATGTAACCAGGGCAGGTCTTTTGCTAATAAAATTTGGAATTCTTTTAGACTAATTAATGGTTGGGAGATAAAGGACATTGATCAGCCAGAATATTCCTCCGTAGCATTGGACTGGTATGAGAATAAATTCCAATTTGTATTATCTCAAATTAATGATCATTTTGATAAGTTTAGAATTAGTGATGCATTAATGTGCGTATATAAATTGATATGGGACGATTTTTGCTCAGTATTGCTTGAAATTATTAAACCAGAATTTTCTAAGCCAATTGATAAAAAAACACATAAGTCTCTAATTTTAATTTTTGAAAATAACTTAAAATTATTACATCCATTTATGCCTTTTATTTCAGAAGAATTATGGCAATCTATTAACAAAAGAAAAGTAGATCAATCATTAGTTGTTTCAAAATGGCCAAAATCTACGAAATATAGCAATGAAATTATTGAAGAATTTAAATTTGTCTCTGAAGTAATAACTTCTATTCGTTCACTAAGGAAAAAACATAACATTTCTTTTAGGGAAACTATAGAATTAAGTGTATTGAATAATGAACAAGTATCAGAAAAGTATGATCCAATTATAAAAAAAATATGTAATGTTGATACTCTATTATATGTGAAGAGTGAAGTAAAAGGGGCTATATCATTTAGAGTAAAAACAAACACCTATTATATTCCATTATCTTCTGAAGTTAATGTTAATGATGAGATAATAAAATTAGAGAGTGAGCTAAATTACAATATAGGTTTTTTAAGTTCAGTTGATAAGAAATTATCTAATAAGAAATTTGTAGAAAACGCTCCTGAAAGTGTTATAGAAATTGAAAAGAAGAAGAAGACAGAAGCAATGGCTAAAATTGACCTACTCAAGGAAAGTATTAAGAAATTAAAAGGTTAGTTTTCTGCAATAACTGTAATTCCTCCTTTAACTTTTTGATTTATTTTAATGTTTAGTTTAGTGTTTAATGGAAGGAAAAGATCGATTCTAGATCCAAATTTAATAAAGCCAGAATCTTCACCTTGTTTAACCGTATGTGATACTTTGGCGTAGTTAACAATTCTTCTTGCAACAGCACCGGCTATTTGACGATATAGGATTTTGCCAAAAAATTCATTTTCAACAACAATGCTAGTTCTTTCATTTTTTGTACTTGATTTTGGGTGCCATGCTACTAGATATTTCCCTGGGTGATATTTTGCATAAACTACCCTTCCTGTCATAGGATATCTTGTTACATGAACATTTGTTGGGGACATAAATATGCTTACTTGAAGTCTTTCTTTGTTAAAGAACTCTGGCTCATAGACTTTCTCAATTATTACAATTTTTCCATCAACAGGTGATAAAATATGCTTGTCGTTAGAGTTAATAATGATTTTAGGGTTTCTAAAGAACTGTAGAATTAAAATAAAAAAAACTACTAAAAAAATCTTTATAGGAGAATCATATTGAACAGAAAAGTAATCAAGACTTAAAAAAGTTAAACCAATAAGTATAAACGAAATTAAGATTATTTTATAACCTTCTTTATGAAACATTTGACAAGGTTTTTAGAAATAAATATATAAATGGACTTGCAAACATTATGCTATCAAGTCTGTCTAATAAACCTCCATGACCTGGCAATATTATACCACTATCTTTTACTAGTGATTTTCGTTTGTATTTAGATTCAACTAAATCACCCATTGTTCCAAAAACACTAATAATTATTGAGATAATTAACCAATTTGTAAAATTTAACTCTCCAATATAATTAGCAATAGGGAAACTACAAATGCAACAAAAAAATAAACCACCAAGAAAGCCTTCAACAGTTTTTTTTGGTGAAACAGTCATAAATAGTTTTTGTTTACCAACTTTACTACCAACAATAAATGCAAAAGTGTCATTTACCCATACAAGTATAAAGCATCCAAGAATTAAATTAGGATTGAATACATTATTATAATTTCCAATAAGAAACATGAAAATAAACGAACTCGATATATAAAAAACCGAGTTTATATATTTTCTTGTTAAGAATTCTGGTAAATCTTTAGTAATAAATAAGTCTCTAATTGAAAACAGCAAAACGAATATTGAAAAAACAAGTAAAATCTCTATAGCTTCATTAAAAAAAGAATTGCTTAGATCTATTGAGTTGAAATAGTAACTATAATATGAAAAGAAGCTAAATAACAGTGTAAATATTATGTATGAACTAATTCCTTTTTGCTTAATTAGCCTATTAAATTCAGCATGAGAGATTAAACCAAAAACAAAGATTAAAATAGTAAAGCTTATAAATGACTTTAGTGAAAGAAGAAATAAAAGTGCATATATAAACCCTGTAATTGATCTTTTGTGTATTTCTTTCAATTTATATTGTTCCTTTTTCTAATAAAATCAAATATAAGTTTTTTGCACTGGTTCCATAACTTAAAAAATCTTTTTCTTGTGAAATTTGAAAGTTTTTAATAGTAGTAATATTGCTTGGTATTTTCTTGCTTTTTGATTTAATTTCTGCCAATCCTTCACCAATACTATTTTTAAATTTTGTTGTCTCGGATAGAATAATTAAGTTGCTTGGGAAATCTGAAAGATTTTTTTCTTCAATTTGATTTGATGAAATCAAAATAGATCCATCATCAGCAATTAAATTTTCGCAATCAGTCACAAAACATTTTGAATTCTCTTGGTTCACTTTTATTGAATTTGGCAGCTTATAATTAGATTTAATTTTATTATTGGTAATTAATAAGTCTTCTTTAACCCAGTTGTTTTCTTTTAGAATTAAACTCAAATTTTCATTAAGCTCATTATAATTTTCACTATAAAGAAATTTTCCTCCATTATCTATAAAGTTTATAATAAATCTTTCTTCTATTGCAACTTTTACTTTAGGCATAAACTTACTTTGTTCACGCTCTTGGTCTTCTTTAGATTTGTTTCTGCTGGAATTTCCCTTAAAAAGGTTATTAAAAAAATTCAATTTTTTAAGCTATAAAAAGTTTATTAAAATTATGAAACTCTAGGATCAATATAAAATGAAAGAATAATTAATTTTTATTTTTTACTATTTTATTTTTTTTGAAATGGACGTTTCCCAAAAATTTCTTCTAGATTGTCTTTAAAAATTACCTCTTTTTTTAGCAATAATTCGGCTAATTGAATTAATTTCTTTTTATTCTTTTTAAGAATCTTTAGTGCTCTTTTATACTGATTTTCAATTATTAGTGAGATTTCTTTATCAATAGTCTCAGCAGTTTGTTCGCTATAGGGCTTAGTAAAGCCATATTCATTTCCATTTGATGAGTCATAATAGGTCAAATTACCAACTTTGTCACTTAAGCCATAAACGGTAACCATTGCTCTAGCTTGTTTGGTTACTTTTTCTAGATCACTTAATGCGCCAGTTGATATTTGATTAAAAACAACTTTTTCTGCAGCTCTACCTCCTAGTGCAGCACACATTTCGTCTAGCATTTGTTCAGGTCTTACAATTAACCTCTCTTCAGGTAGATACCACGCAGCACCTAATGATCTACCCCTAGGAACAATTGTTACTTTAACTAAAGGAGAGGCATGTTCTAGCATCCAGCTTATAGTAGCATGACCAGCCTCATGATATGCAACTGCTTTTTTCTCATCTTCAGTAACTATCTTATTTTTTTTCTCTAAACCTCCAACTATTCGATCAACTGCATCTAGAAAATCTTGTTTGCCAACAGATTTTTTATTTTTTCTTGCAGCTATTAATGCTGCTTCATTACAGACATTAGCAATATCAGCTCCAGAAAAACCAGGTGTTTGTTTTGACAGAAAATCAACATCTACGCTAGCAGCTTTTTTTAATGGTCTTAAATGTACCTCAAATATCATTTTTCTTTCTCTTATGTCAGGTAAATCAACATAAATTTGTCTATCAAATCTTCCGGCTCTCATTAGTGCTTTATCCAATACATCAGCCCTATTAGTGGCAGCAACAACTATAACATTTGTATTTGTTCCAAATCCATCCATTTCAGTCAGTAATTGATTCAGAGTGTTTTCTCTTTCATCATTTGATCCTGTAAAATTACTCTTGCCTCTTGCTCTACCAATAGCATCAATTTCATCAATAAAAACAATTGATGGAGATTTTTCTTTTGCTTGTTTAAATAAATCTCTTACCCTAGATGCACCAACTCCAACAAACATTTCAACGAAATCAGATCCTGAAAGTGAATAAAAAGGAACTTGAGCCTCACCTGCAACAGCTTTTGCAAGTAGAGTTTTTCCAGTACCAGGGGCACCAATTAATAATGCACCTTTTGGAATTTTACCTCCTAGAGCAGTATATTTTTTTGGATTTTTTAAAAAATCAACAATTTCTTGTACTTCCTCTTTGGCGCCTTCTAAACCTGCAACATCCTTGAATGTAATTTTCATATCAGATTTTGCATCAAATAACTTGGCTTTTGATTTTCCAATACTAAAAATTTGTCCACCAGCACCACCTGCACTTGATGACATTCTTCTCATTATAAATATCCAGATTGCTATAATTAAAATAAATGGAAGCAATGATATGAGAAAATCACCCCAATAATTTTGTTCAGTAACATAATTAGTCTCCACATTTATGTTATTCTCTCTCGATACTATAGCTAAATTGTTCTCAAAATTCTGTAAGTCACCAAATTCAAATTTATAATTAGGAGCTTTATTTGAGATTGACAGTAATGATGTGCTAACCGTATTTCTATGAATATCTTTTAATTCAGCATCTCTTGTAAGAAAGACTCTGACTTCTCTCTTATTAATTATTTCAATTTTTTCAACATCACCATCTTTAACAAATTCAAAAAATTTAGACGGAGTTGTAGCTGCTGAGTCTTGATATCCTGCACTACCAAAAAAAACATTTATTAACATGAATAATAAAATTATTCCACCATATATCCAATATTGGTTAAACGAGTTTTTATTCTGTGGTTTTTTATTTTTCATTAATATTTTTTTAAATCAATACTTTTTGCATCTCCCCAAAGCCCTTCAATATCATAAAATTCTCTTTTTTGTTTTTGAAAAATATGTACAACAACATCTATATAATCCATTAACACCCATTCAGCACTTTCCATTCCTTCAATACCCCAAGCCTTGTCTTTTAAAGTTTTACTAACTTTCTTGTTTATAGAATTAACTATTGCACTAACTTGAGTATTTGAAGTGCCTTCGCAAATTACAAAATAATCACAAACTCTGGCTTCAAGCTTTCTCAAGTCAAGAATATTTATTTCTTCACCTTTTACTTCTTCAATACTATCAACTATTGTTGAAATTAAATTATTAGACCTTCTCTTTGTTTTCGCCATCAATTCCTTTTACCTTGTTGTGCAAATTTATTATTTTTTTTATATACATGAATATTATCAAACTTGATGCCATAGATTCTACAAATAATTATTTAAAAAAAATAATATTAAATGAAGGTATTACTGATTATACAATTGTTACTGCAAAATTTCAGACAGAAGGTAAAGGCCAGTTAGGAACTAAATGGGAATCAGAGCATTCTAAAAACCTTATTTGCAGTGTTTATAAGAAGAACATTAATATTAAAGTGCAGGATCAATTTGTTATAAGTGCATTAGTTTCACTAGCACTTATTAAAACATTAAGGAAGGTTAATTTATCAAATATACATATAAAATGGCCGAATGACATAATGTCAGATAATAAGAAAATATGTGGCATTTTAATTGAAAATATTGTAAAAGAAAATTATATAAAAGATGCTGTGATAGGAATTGGATTAAATGTAAACCAAACAATTTTTAATAATTTACCTAATGCAACATCAATAAAAAATTTAATAGGGGCTTCTTGTAGCAAAGATGAAATTCTTAAAGATTTAGTAAAGAATCTTGAGTATTATTTCAATAAATTAGATAAGTCTAGTATTAATTCAATTTTTGAAAAATATGAAGATGCGCTTTTTAGAATAAATAAGCCCTCTACTTTTAAGAATTCAAAGGGTGAGGTCTTTAGTGGTTATATAAAAGGAGTATCTAGATTAGGCAAACTCAGTGTTATGCTTGAGGACAACTTAGTAGAATCATATGATTTAAAGGAAATTTCAATACTTAATTAGATATTAACTCCAACTAGAAGGATTGCCATTCCATTTTTCAAGCATTTTGCATTCAATTTCAGAGATATATTGAGTTTTTTGAGCAATTCTTAATAAAGTAGAATAGTTACTTAAAGTTTTAACATTTATTTCTTCTTTATTGAAATTATCCTCAGAAACACTGAATTCATAAGTAAAAATAGCTATCATTCCAACTACATTTAACCCATAAGATTTTAAAGCTCTTATTGCTCCAATGCTACTTTTTCCAGTACTGATTAAGTCTTCAATTACCATTACTTTTTTCCCTTTTTCAATTTCTCCCTCTATTTGATTTTTTCTACCATGTTTTTTAGCCTCTGGTCTAACATATATAAAGGGTAGGTCTAGGTAATCTGCTACAAGCATTCCAATTCCTATTGCTCCTGTGGCAACTCCAGCTATAGCGTCAGGTTGATCAAAATTTTTACTCATAACCTGTGCTAAATACTTTTTTATAGTATTCCTAATCTTAGGGTTAGATAATATAATTCTATTATCACAGTAAATAGGCGATTTCCATCCAGAAGCCCATATAAAAGGCTTATTTGGGCTTAATTTTATTGCATTAATATCAAGTAAAATTTTAGCAGTTTCTTCTTGATAATTATTAAATTCTATTTCATCCATATTTCTAAAACAAAATTAATATTTTTGTTTAGTTTTTTTAGTTAATGTACCAGATTTTTTATCGAGATAAGCCAATTGTAATTACAGACACCAGATCTGACAACAAAAATGTACACAACATTAAGTTTAAAGATTTTAATCTTAAAAAGGCTTTA